>NZ_JBHXAG010000016.1:109241-171273 GCF_042726555.1 Streptomyces sp. NPDC060232
CGCCCGCGCGGCCGGGCCGGGCGCGGCCCCCCCCCCCGGGCCGCCCCCCCGGCCGTCCGGCTTTTCCAGGGGCGGGGGCCGTGGGGGTCAAAGGGCTGTCGAGGCCGAGGGGGCGTGGGGTGCCTGGCCACGGGCCGCTGGGCCCCGGGGTGCTACCGGATCGGGCTCCGGGCTGCGCCATGGGTGCCCGGCCGGGCCGGGCTGCGCGTGGTGTCAGCGGCGGCGGGCCGTGACCGTCTTCTCCACCGCGAAGAGCTCCTCCTCGACATGGTCGAGTGCGAGCCGGAGGGCACCGGTCGCCACCGCGGCCTCGCCGAGCAGTGACAGGGCCACCCGCGGCGGGCGCAGGCAGTACCGCTCCAGCTCCCGGCGCAGGGGTTCCAGGACGCCGTCCAGGCCGGCCGCCCAGCCGCCGACGACCACCAGCTCCGGATCCATCGCCAGGACCAGCGCCGCCACGTCGTGCACCAGACGCTGCAGGAACCGCTCGACGGCGGCGACCGCCCGCTCGTCGCCCTGCCTGGCCTTCGCGAAGACCTCGGCGACGGCCGGCTCGTCCAGCGGGTGCAGAGGCTCGCCCGTGGTCGACAGCAGCCGCTCGGGCGTCGCCTCGCGGCCCAGCAGGTGCAGGGCGCCGATCTCCCCGGCCGCCCCGCCGAACCCCCGGTGCAGTCGGCCGCCGATGAGCGAGCCCGCGCCGGGACTGAGCCCCGCCATCACGAACACCATGTCTCCGGTGTCCCGCGCGGCCCCCTTCCAGTGCTCGGCGACCGCCGCCGCGTTGGCGTCGTTCTCCACCTGCACCGGGCAGCGGAACGAGCGCCGCAGCCGGTCCCCGAGCGGCAGCCCGGTCCAGCCGGGCAGGGCGGTGCCGAGGCGTACCGTGCCGTCCGCCTCCACGATGCCGGGGCTGCCTACCCCGACCGCGCGCAGGGAGTCCCGCGGCACGCCGGCGCGGCGCAGCAGATCGGCCACGGCCGCGCGTACCCGCTCCAGCCGTTCGTCGGCGGAGGCCGTCTCGGCGACCTCCTTGGTGCCGGCGCCGATGATGCGTCCGTCCAGCCCGGACAGCAGCACCGCGATCCGGTGCGAGCCGATCTCGATGCCGAGCAGGTGCCCGGCCTCGGCCCGGAACCGGAACCGTCTCGCCGGCCGTCCCTGGCGCCGCGCGCCCTCCTCGGCCTCGGCCTCGACGACGAGCCCGGTCCCGATCAATCCCTCCACGACCCCCTCGACGGTCGGCCGGGAGAGCCCGGTCAGCCGTGTGAGGTCGGTGAGGGTCGGCGACCCGGCCGTCCGCAGTGCTCGCAGCACCACCGCGGAATTGATCCGCCGGAGCAGAGAGGGGTCCCCGCCGGTCAGCTGCCCCAACGTGTGTCCTCCCAGCTAGCGAGCTTGTCAGCCGGATCGTACTGCGCGTCGGGTGCGGCTGCGAGAAGCAGCCCCCCATCGGCCGGAGCCGGCCTTCCTGTCAGGCGGGTGAGACGAAGCCCGACTCGTACGCCGTGATCACCGCCTGGGTGCGGTCCCGCGCTCCCAGCTTCGCCAGGATGGCGCTGACGTGGGACTTGACTGTCTCCGTCCCGACGATCAGCTCGGACGCGATCTCCACATTGGTGATTCCGCGCGCCATGAGCCGCAGGACCGCCTCCTCCCGCTCGGTCAGGGCGGCCCGCTCCAGTACCGCCCGCGCCTGCCGGTTGCCGTACTCCGCGGCCAGGGCCCGTACGGCCGCCGGGAAGAGCAGCGTCTCGCCCTCCGCCACCAGCCGTACGGCGTGCACGATCTCCGAAGGTTTGGCCCGCTTCAGGAGGAACCCGTCCGCTCCGGCCCGCAGCGCCTGGTAGACGTACTCGTCGTTCTCGAAGGTGGTCACCACGAGGATCTTCGGCGGGGAATCCACGGTCCGCAGCACCGCACGGGTCGCCTCGATCCCGTCGAGCAGCGGCATCCGCACGTCCATGGCCACGACGTCCGGCCGCAGCTGCCGTACGAGCGGGATCACGGCGGCGCCGTCGGCCGCCTCACCCACCACCTCGATGTCGGGCTGGGCGTCCAGGACGGCGCGCAGACCCGCGCGGACCAGGGGTTCGTCGTCGACGAGCAGTACGGTAACCGGCATCCCGTCAGCGTATTCGCTCCAGCGGAAGCCGTGCGCGCACCCTCCAGCCTCCCTCGTGCAGCCCGGTCTCGGCCTCCCCGCCGAGCAGCGCGGCCCGTTCGCGTATCCCGCGCAGTCCGCTTCCGCCGCTGAACGTCACGCCGGGGCGGTCCGGCAGGGCGTTCGTCACCTCCAGATCCAGCCGGCCCTCGGCCATCTCCACCCGCACCCGGACCGGTACGGGCCCGCAGTGGCGCAGCACGTTGGTGAGCGCCTCCTGCAGGATCCGGTACCCCTCCCGGGTGACCGGTCCCGGCAACTTCGCCAGTGGCCCCATCAGTTGAGCGTCCACCTCGGAGCCGGACGCCCGGGCCGACTCCAGCAGCCGGTCGGCCTCCGCCAGTGTCGGCCGCTGCGAAGGCGGCTGCCCCGACTCCCGCAGCACGCCGAGCACCCGTTCCAGGTCCTCCAGCGCGGCTCTGCCCGTCTCCTCGATGGCGCACAACGCCCGGTCGGTGAAGGTGGGATCGCCCGCCGCACGCGCCGCCCCCGCCTGCACGACGGCCACGGTCAGCGCGTGCCCGATCGAATCGTGCAACTCCCGTGCGATCCGTGTCCGCTCCAGCAGCTGCTCCGTCCGCTCCTCCAGCGCGCTCAGCCGCTCGGCCGCCGAAGGACTGAGCAACCGTGTGGCGGCAGCCGTGATCAGTTCGCCGAGCAGGACCACGACGACCATGAGGACGACGAGCGGAACGGGCGCCAACAGTGCGGCGACCCAACGGCGCTCCGGTATGAACGGCGCCAGGGGGTCGGGATCGAGGGAATGGCCGAGCGCCGTCGCGATGAGTTCGACGGTCATCGCCGGCATCCAGACGGTGGCGGCCACCGCTCCGATCGCGATGACCATCCGTGTCTCCAGCCACAGCACCGTCCGCCAGCGGTCGCCCCAATGCGCCGACGGCGCCAGGCTTATGGCGCCCTCGGCCGAGCCGTGGTCGTTCGGCGTGAGCAGGAACTGCGCCTGGAGCCCTTCCGCGAGCCGCACCCAGGGCACCAGCCCGAAGGGGAGGACGAGCAGCATCGGTCCCCACGGCCACTCGGGAACCACGAACATCCATATGGCCAGCAACAGCAGCGGCACGCAGAGGTGCAACCAGCGCGAATACGTCACTGGTCGGAACGGGGCCCGCAGCAGTCGGTACATGCCCCCATGGTCGCAGCGCGCCGCTGGGTGCCGTCTCCCCCATGTGGGGGAGACGGCACCCTCGCATGGGGGAGGGAGGAGGGTGGGGCGGGCGGCGAATCTTGAGCCATGAACAGCATCGAGATCCGAGAACTGACCAAGGCATACGGCTCCCACCGTGCGGTGGACGGCCTCACCTTCGATGTCCCGCCCGGGCGGGTCACCGGATTCCTTGGCCCCAACGGCGCCGGGAAGTCCACCACCATGCGCCTGCTGCTGGGCCTGGACCGGGCTACCTCCGGCACGGCCACCATCGGCGGCCGGCGCTACCTCGACCTGCCGGACCCGCTCCACCGGGTCGGCGCCCTCCTGGACGCACAGTCGGCGCACGGCGGGCGCACCGCCCGCGACCACCTCCGCTTCCTGGCCGCCGCCGGCCGCATCCCGGTACGCCGGGTCGACGAGGTCCTGGAGCAGGCCGGCATAGCCTCCGTGGCCCGGCGGCGGATCAAGTCCTTCTCACTCGGCATGCGCCAGCGCCTCGGCATAGCCGCCGCGCTGCTGGGCGATCCCGGGGTGCTCCTGCTGGACGAGCCGACCAACGGGCTCGACCCCGAGGGCATCATCTGGATACGCGAGTTGATGCGCGGACTCGCCGCCGAAGGACGCACCGTGCTGGTCTCCAGCCACCTGATGTCGGAGACCTCCGCGTTCGCCGACCACCTGGTCGTCCTCGGCAACGGCAAGCTGCTGGCCGACACGTCGATGGCGGAGTTCATCGACGCCCGCAGCACCCGGAGGGTGCGCCTGCGCACCTCCGATCCGACCCGACTGCGGGCCGCCCTGGCCCGGGACGGCTTCGACCTGGACGAAGCCGACTACGGGCGATGGACCGTGGAGGGCATACAGGCCGAGCAGCTCGGCAACCTGGCCGCCCGTGAGGGCATCCCCGTACTGGAACTGTCGGACGAGCGCGCCTCACTGGAGCAGGCCTACCTCGATCTCACCGCCGATCACGCGCAGTTCACCGCAACCCACTGACTCTCCCGAGCCCTCAGGAGGCACCGCCATGCGCGCCGCTCTGCCCACCGTCCCCACCCTGCACTCGGAATGGATCAAGATACGGTCCCTGCGCGGCACCCTCGGCGGGCTGATAGCCGTCCTCGCCGCCACCGCCGGCATCCAGGCGCTGACGGCCGCGGCGATCGGTCAGGCCGAGGAGGGCAGCATGGGTTCCGATCCGCTCTTCGCCGCCTACTACGGCATCTCCTTCGGCCAGATCGCCGCGATGGTCTTCGGCGCCGGCGCCGTGTCCAGCGAGTTCCACAACGGCGCTCTGCGCACCTCCCTGGCGGCGGTGCCGAACCGCACCCGCTTCTACCTGTCGAAGATCGCGACAGTGGGCGTCCTGGCCCTGCTGACAGGTCAGGTCACCGGGCTGGCCACGTTCGTGGCAGGGCAGGCGTTCATGGGGCCGTACGCCCTGGAGCTCGGCCACCCGGGCACCTACCGCGCCGTCGTCGGCAGCGGCCTCTACCTCACGCTGACGGCGTTGTCCGCAGCCGGGCTGACCGCCGTACTGCGCAGCGGGACGGTCGTGCTGAGCCTGCTCATACCCTTCGTCCTGCTGGTGTCCTTCGTCATCGGCGAGGCCGCGGGCGGCGCGGCCCAGTTCCTGCCGGACCGCGCCGGGCAGTTGGTGCTGCACTCCCGGATGGAGGGCGACCTCGGCCCCTGGACCGGTCTCGGCGTGATGGCCCTGTGGGCGGGTGCCGCCGTCTTCGCCGGTTGGGCGGCGGTGCGCCGCAGGGACGCGTGACGTCAGGCCAGTTGTCAGTGCTGCTCGGGATACTGGCGGCATGACCACGGCAGAGCACCTCGACACGATCGACCGGCTCCTGACGAAGGAGTTCCCCCAGGAGCCGGTCCGCACCGTCGACAGCAGCAGCGGTCCGGGCTTCCACCTGGCGCAGCTCTCCCGGACACCGCACTTCTGGGACGACGGCTCGGGCCGCATCGAGGCCGCCGACCAGGTCAGCGCGGAGTACGGGGCGCTCACCCAGGCCGCGACCGACCGGTGGGGAGACCCGCAGATCTTCAGCTTGGGGACGCTGAGGGACCGCGTGTTCGAGGGGGAGGAGATACCGCAGCCATGGACCGACCTGAGCACCAGCACCGACCACGTCCAGCTCTGGCAGGCCGGAGAGCGCTGGCTGGTGGCCTGCGTGACACAACGAGACAGCGAGGACCCCTACGTACTGACAGCAGCGGTCACCGTCGTCGACCCGCCCTGAACAGCGATACACCAGGGCGTTGTGCACGGGCGGAGCCATAACACCGATTGCGGTCGAACTCCGAGCGCTGCGTCGCCCTTGGGTGCTCGCGCCGCACCACAGCAGGTGGCCACGGCCGTCGCCGACGAAGGTCCGTGGTCCGGGCCGGGTTGACCCCGGGCCGGGGGACCTGGGTCTCGGCTCCGTCGATCCGCAGCCGGTTCCGTCGGCCGCGCGCAGGTGGACCAGGCTGACCAGCCGTCACGGCCGCCCACAGTCTCGCGGACCGAGGCGCGGTCTCGCACCGTCGCAGGGTCAGGCCTTCGCCGAAGTGCTCGCCGTCGCTCCTGGCAGGACCTGGACACCGAGCTGGTTGGCCGCAAGGGCTGACGAGACGCACTGCCGCGGGGACGGCGCGGTCGGGGTCGGGTTCCTCAGGTTCTACGAGGACGAGTCCCCGAGGGGTATCAGGTCGAGAGCGAGCAGGTCGGATGGCCGGAGTGAACTCGGCTCCCGGGGTCGTCAGGCCGAGGGAGCCGCGGCCTGGCGGAGGCGGGCGTACTCCTGGGCCATGGACTCGGCGGTCCAGTGGGCGTTGAGGCCGCTGGGGTTGGGGAGGGCCCAGATGCGAGTGGAGCCGATGGTGCGCTCCTGGGGGCCGATCTGCGCCTTCCGCTCGCCGAAGGCCGTGCGGTAGGCCGTGACTCCGACGACGGCCAGCCACTGGGGGCGCAGCAGTTCCACCTTGGCCGTCAGGATGCGGCCTCCCTCGCGGAACTCCTCGGCGCTCAGCTCGTCCGCGCGGGCCGTGGCGCGGGCCACGACGTTGGTGATGCCGAGGCGGTAGGCCAGGAGTTCCTCCTGCTCCGCGGGCGCAAGGCGGCGCGGGGTGAAGCCCGAGAGGTGCAGGACCGGCCAGAAGCGGTTGCCGGGGCGGGCGAAGTGGTGGCCCGTCGCGGCGGAGAGGAGACCGGGGTTGATGCCGCAGAACAGCACACGCAGACCGCCCGCGACCACGTCCGGGAGGACGCGGTCGCGGGCGGCAGCCAGCTCTTCGGGGGTCAGAGGATTGACCCCGGCGCGTATCCGGCGGCCTCGGGGTGCTGCTTGGCGATCGCCTCGATACGGGAGACCACCGCCCCGACCTGGTCGCCCGCGGCGCCGGTGAAGGACAGCTTGTCCGCCATCAGCGCGTCGAGCTGCGCCCGGTCCAGCGGCATCCGCTCGTCGGCGGCCAGCTTGTCCAGCAGCTCGTTGCGCTCGGCGCCCTGCTCGCGCATGGCGAGCGCGGAGGCGACCGCGTGCTCCTTGATGACCTCGTGGGCGGCTTCGCGGCCCACGCCGGCCCGCACCGCGCCCATCAGGACCTTGGTCGTCGCGAGGAAGGGCAGGTAGCGGTCCAGCTCGCGGGCGACGACCGCGGGGAACGCGCCGAACTCGTCGAGGACCGTCAGGAAGGTCTCCAGCAGGCCGTCGAAGGCGAAGAAGGCGTCCGGCAGGGCCACACGGCGGACCACGGAGCAGGAGACGTCGCCCTCGTTCCACTGGTCGCCGGCCAGTTCGCCGGTCATCGAGGCGTAGCCCCGCAGGATGACCATCAGGCCGTTCACGCGCTCACAGGAGCGGGTGTTCATCTTGTGGGGCATCGCGGACGAGCCGACCTGGCCGGGCTTGAAGCCCTCGGTGACCAGCTCGTGGCCGGCCATCAGGCGGATCGTCTTGGCGATCGAGGACGGGGCGGCGGCCAGCTGCACCAGCGCGGTGACCACGTCGTAGTCGAGCGAGCGCGGGTAGACCTGGCCGACCGAGGTGAAGGCGTGGGCGAAGCCGAGGTGGGTCGCGATCCGCTGCTCCAGGTCGGCCAGCTTGGCGGCGTCGCCTCCGAGCAGGTCGAGCATGTCCTGGGCGGTGCCGACGGGGCCCTTGATGCCGCGCAGCGGGTAGCGGTCGAGGAGGTTCTCCAGGCGGTCGTAGGCCACCAGCAGCTCGTCGGCGGCGGTGGCGAAGCGCTTGCCCAGGGTGGTGGCCTGCGCGGCCACGTTGTGGGAGCGGCCGGCCATGACCAGCTCGGCGTGCTCGCCGGCCAGCTTGCCGAGGCGGGTGAGCACGGCGACCGTACGGTCGCGGGCCAGCTCCAGCGAGAGGCGGATCTGGAGCTGCTCGACGTTCTCGGTCAGGTCGCGGGAGGTCATGCCCTTGTGGACATGCTCGTGGCCGGCGAGGTCGTTGAACTCCTCGATGCGGGCCTTCACGTCGTGCCGGGTGACCTTCTCACGCTCGGCGATGGAGGCGAGGTCGACCGATTCGAGGACGCGCTCGTAGTCGGCGAGGGCCTCGTCCGGGACCTCGATACCGAGGTCCTTCTGGGCGCGCAGCACGGCGAGCCACAGCCGCCGCTCCAGCGTCACCTTGTACTCGGGGGACCACAGGACGGCGAGCTCCGCGGAGGCGTAGCGGCCGGCCAGGACATTGGGGATGCGGGGCTTGGCAGTCACGTGTAGGGATTCTACTTGGGCCGCCGCTGTGTGTTTACGCAGGTCGGGCCACCGCTCGTGATTGTGCCTTGCTACGAGAGCGGGGCGTCCCCGTACGGCTGCAGTTCGGGGCGCTTGGCCGCGCGGCCGTCCCCCGAGGAGCGGCCCGTCAGACGGCGGCCGATCCAGGGCAGCAGGTGCTGCCGGGCGAAGCTCAGGTCCTGCGACCGGCGTACCGTCCAGCCGGGCGGCTCTGCGACAGGCAGTTCGGTGCGCCAGTCCAGCTCCGAAGGCAGGCCCAGGGTCTGCCAGACGGCCTCCGCCACCCGGCGGTGGCCTTCGGGCGTCAGGTGCAGCCGGTCGACGTCCCACATCCGGGGGTCCGCGAGGACGGGAGCGCCGTAGAGGTCCACCACGAGCGCGCCGTGCCGGGCGGCGAGCTCGTCGATGGTGGCGAAGAGCTGCTCCATGCGGGGACGGAAGCGTTCCATCACCGGCCCGTTGCGCCCGGGGGAGCGCATCAGGACGAGCTTCCTGCAGGAGGGCGCGAGGAGTTCCACCGACGCCTCCAGGTGGTCACGGACCCGGCCCATGTCCACCTTGGGGCGCAGCGCGTCGTTCAGCCCGCCCACCAGAGTGACCACGTCGGCGCCCATCGCGGCCGCCGCGGGGACCTGGTCCTGCGCGATCTGCCCGATGAGCTTTCCGCGGACCGCGAGGTTGGCGTAGCGGAAGCCCGGCTCGTGCGCGGCGAGACGGGCGGCCAGCAGGTCGGCCCAGCCGCGGTAGGAACCGTCGGGCAGGAGGTCGGACATTCCCTCGGTGAAGGAGTCGCCGACCGCGACGAAGCTGGTGTAAGGCGCATTCATCTCCATGGCGGAGTGATGTTACCGCGCGGTACCCCGATCCTGCCGGCAGGGCCGGGGCACCGCGCCTCGAAGCGCTCGAAGCGCCCGGCGGAGCGTTACGCGGAAGCCGGCCTTCCGAACAGCTCCCGCAGTACGTCCTCCATCGTCACCAGGCCCGTCATGGCGTCCTCGGTCCCCAGGACCGCCGCCAGGTGGGTGCGGCTGCGCCGCATCGCGGTCAGCACGTCGTCCAGTGGCGTCTCCGCCCGCACCTGCGCGATCGGCCGCAGCGCCGACGCCGGGAACGGCTCCTCGCGCGACTCCTCGTCCGCGTCCAGGGCGTCCTTCACATGCAGGTAGCCCAGGATCCCGTGCTGCGCGTCGACCACCGGGAAGCGGGAGTACCCGCTCTCGGCGGACAGCCGCTCCAGCCCGGCCGGAGTGATGCCCTCACGGGCCGAGATCACCCGCTCCGCCGGCAGCACCACGTCGGCCACGGGCCGCCTGCCCAGCTCCAGGGCGTCGTGCAGGCGCTCGCTCGCCCGGTCGTCGAGGAGCCCGGCATCACTGGAGTCCTTCACCATCCGGGCCAGCTCGTCGTCCGAGAAGGTCGCCGCGACCTCGTCCTTCACCTCCACCCGCAGCAGCCGCAGCAGGACGTTGGCGAAGGCGTTGATCGTGAAGATCACCGGCCGCAGCGCCCGGGTGAGGGTCACCAGCGGCGGCCCCAGCAGCAGTGCCGTGCGCACCGGCTCGGACAGCGCCACGTTCTTCGGCAGCATCTCGCCGAAGAGCATGTGCAGGTACGTCGCCAGGGCCAGCGCCACCACGAAGGAGACGGCGTGCGTCAGCCCGGACGGCACCCCGACCAGGTCGAAGAGCGGTGTCAGCAGATGGGCGATGGCCGGCTCGGCCACCACACCCAGAACCAGCGTGCACAGGGTGATGCCGAGCTGCGCCGCCGCCATCACCGCCGACACGTGCTCCAGCCCCCACAGGACGGCTCGGCCCCGCCGGTCGCCCTGCTCGGCGTACGGCTCGATCTGGCTGCGCCGGACCGAGATCAGTGCGAACTCCGCGCCGACGAAGAAGGCGTTCACGACCAGGGTCGCCAGGCCGATCAACAGCTGGATCACGGTCATCGCGCGTCCTCCGTCCCGTCGGCGGACCCGGCGGACCCGGCGGGCGCGTGCAGCAGCACCCGCGCCGCCCGGCGCCCGATGTCGTCCACCACGTCCAGCCGCCAGCCGTCCAGCTCCAGGCTGTCGCCGACGGCCGGGATCCGGCCCAGCTCGGCCGCTATCAGGCCGGCCAGGGTCTCGTACGGGCCGTCCGGCACCCGCAGCCCGATCCGGCGGAGCTGGTCGGTGCGCGCGGCGCCGTCGGCGGAGTAGAGCTGCCGTCCGGAGTCGTCCGTACCGGCCGGGGCGAGGTCGGGGGTCTCGTGCGGGTCGTGCTCGTCGCGCACCTCGCCGACGACCTCCTCGACGATGTCCTCCAGGGTGGCGACACCCGCCGTGCCGCCGTACTCGTCGATGACCACGGCCATGGTCTGCTTGCCGGACAGCCGGTCCAGCAGCCGGTCCACGGTCAGCGACTCCGGTACGAGGAGGGGCTCGCGCAGGAGCTGCGACACCGGGCGGCGGCGCCGCTCCTCGGCGGGCAGCGCCAGCACGTCCTTGATGTGGACGGTGCCGACGACGGTGTCGAGGCTTCCGCGGTAGACGGGGAAGCGGGACAGGCCGGTGGCCATCGTCGCGTTCGCCACGTCCTCGGCGGTGGTCTGCACGTCGAGGGCGGTGACCTGGACGCGGGGGGTCATCACGTTCTCCGCGGTCAGGTCGGCGAGGTTCAGGGTCCGGACGAACAGCTCGGCCGTGTCCTTCTCCAGGGCCCCCTCCTTGGCGGAGTGCCGGGCCAGGGCGACCAGCTCCTGCGGGGTGCGCGCGGAGGCGAGCTCCTCGGTCGGCTCCATGCCGAAGCGGCGCACCAGGTGGTTCGCGGTGGTGTTGAGATGGCTGATCAGCGGCCTGAAGGCCCGGCTGAAGACCCGCTGGAAGGTCGCCACCCGCTTGGCGATCACCAGCGGAGAGGAGATCGCCCAGTTCTTCGGGACCAGCTCGCCGACGACCATCAGGACGACGGTGGACAGCACGGTCCCGAGGACCAGGGCGGTGGAGGACGCGGCGCTCGCCGACAGGCCCATGGCGTCGAACGGCCCCTGGAGCAGGGCGGCGATCGACGGCTTGGAGATCATGCCGATGACCAGGCCGGTCACGGTGATGCCGAGCTGGGCGCCGGAGAGCTGGAAGGTGAGGGTGCGGACCGCCGCAAGGGCGCTGTCGGCACCGCGCTCACCGCGCTCGACCGCCCGCTCGAGCTCGTTGCGCTCGACGGTCGTGAGCGAGAACTCGGCCGCGACGAAGACTCCGCAGGCAAGGCAGAGAAGCAGTGCCACGACGAGCAGGAGGACCTCGGTCATCGGTCGATCACCTCCGTCCCATGATCGGCCAGGAGGAGGGGGAGCGCGCGATGTCGCGGACGCGGCCGTCGCGGACGCGGACGTCGTGAGGCGGGATGTCGTGGACTGGGAGGCTCGCCCATGGGCGGACGCTCACACACCTTTCACTCAAGAGGGACAGTGGCCACATGGTAAAGGACGAGCAAAGCGGGTGGATCGGCCGTTGGGCGGAGCGCGGCCGGGTGATGGGATCGGGACATGGGCGATCTTCACATCGGGCCCGCGTCGGCCGACGACCTCAGTGCCGTACTGGACTTCTGGAAGACCGCCGCGGAGGGGACGAGTATCAGCGACGACCTCGCGGGCGTCGAGCGACTCCACGAGCGGGACCCGCGGGCGCTGCTGCTCGCACGCTGCGACGGCGAACTCGTCGGGACCGTGATCGCCGGGTTCGACGGCTGGCGCTGCCACCTCTACCGGCTCGCCGTGCACCCCGGGCACCGGCGGCGGGCGATAGGCACGGCGCTGCTGGCCGCCGCCGAGGAGCGGTTCGCCGCGCTGGGCGGGCGGCGGGCCGACGCGATGGTGCTCGACCGCAACGAGCGGGCGCACCCGGCGTGGGAGGCGGCCGGGTACGGACCGCAGGAGCAGTGGACGCGCTGGGTCAAGCGGATCGGCTCGCCGCCGGTGCCGCGCTCCTGAGGGGCGGAGCTTCGGCCCCGGCGGGAGCGGGTGAGGCGGGACACGGGGCTCCGGCCCCGGGCCCCGCACCTCAAGCGCCGACGGGGGCCGGAGTGGCGGGGCTGGAGGTGCGGGGCCGGAGTGGCAGGGGCTGGAGGTGCGGGGCCGGAGTGGCAGGGGCTGGAGTGGCGGGGCTCCGCCCCGCGCCCCCGGTGTCAGGCGCCGGCGGTCGTGTAGGCCGGCGGGGACCAGGTGGTGAGGAAGGACTCCGCCGACCAGGTGCCCGACAGGGACGGCGCCAGCCAGGAGGCGGCCGCGGCGCGGAAGCGCTCCGGCGCCAGCGTCCCCGAGCCCTCCGGGACCGCGCCCAGGAGCGGCAGCCCCGAGGACTTCGGGAGGTCCGCCAGATTGCAGCGGGCCGCCAGGTCCGGGGAGTGCGGCCAGCTCCCGACGACCACGCCCAGCGGGGTCAGTCCCCGGACCCGCAGGGCCTCCGCCGTGAGGGTCGTGGAGTTGAGGGTCCCCAGACCCGCCGGGGCGACGATCAGCGTCGGGGCGTCCAGCAGCCGCGCGGCGTCGGCCAGCGTGTGGCCCGCCTCGTCGAACCGCACGAGCAGTCCGCCCGCACCCTCCACCAGGACCAGATCGTGGTCCTCGGCCAGCCGCCGGGCGGCCTCCGCGATCTGCGCCGGGGCCAGCGTCGGCAGCCCCGCGCGCCGGGCGGCCGTGTCCGGGGCCAAGGGCTCCGGATAGCGGGCCAGTTCCCTCGTGGTCACGGAGGGGCCCGCCAGCCGCACCACCTCCGCAGCGTCCCCCGGCTCCTGCGGGCCGACACCGGTCTGCGCCGGCTTGAGCACCGCCACCGAGCGGCCCGCCGCGACGGCCGCCGCCGCGACGGCCGCGGTGACCACGGTCTTGCCGATCTCCGTGCCCGTCCCGGACACCATCACTACGGACATCTGGCCTGCTCAGCCTTCCTGGGCAGCCGCGCACACCGCGCGGCAGATACGGTTCACGTCCGCGTCGCCCGTGACGAACGGCGGCATGACATAGATGAGGTCCCGGAAGGGTCTCAGCCACACGCCCTCGCGCACCGCCGCCCGGGTGGCCGCCGCCACGTCGACCTCGTGGTCCAGCTGGACCACGCCGATGGCGCCGAGCACCCGTACGTCCCGCACGCCGGGGATGCCGGCCGCCGCCGACAGGCCCTCGCGCAGCCCCGACTCGATCCGCTTGACCTCCACCGCCCAGTCCTGGCCGAGCAGCAGCTCCACGGAGGCCAGCGCCACCGCCGTGGCCAGCGGGTTCCCCATGAAGGTCGGTCCGTGCGCGAGCACCGGGACCTCGCCCCGGGAGATCCCGTCGGCCACCCGCTGCGTGCACAGGGTCGCCGCCAGCGTGAGGTAGCCCCCGGTCAGGGACTTGCCCAGGCACATCACGTCCGGGGTGATCCCCGCGTGGTCGGCCGCGAAGAGCGCGCCGGTGCGGCCGAAGCCCGTGGCGATCTCGTCCAGGATCAGCAGGACGCCGTACTCGTCGCACAGCTCGCGCAGCACCCGCAGGTGGCCGGGGTGGTGGAAGCGCATGCCGCCCGCGCCCTGCACCACCGGCTCCACGATCACCGCGGCCAGCTCGTCCGCGTGCGCGGCGATCATGCCGCGCAGGTGGTCGGCGTACGCGGGATCCACGGGCGTGTCGAAGCCGCCGGGCGGCGCGTCCGCGAAGACCTGCCGCGGCAGGTGGCCCTGCCACAGCTCGTGCATGCCGCCCTCGGGGTCGCAGACGGCCATGGGCTGCCAGGTGTCCCCGTGGTAGCCGCCGCGCCAGGTCAGCAGCCGGGTCTTGCCCGTGCGCCCGAGCGAACGCCAGTACTGCAGGCACATCTTGACGGCGACCTCGACGGCGACCGAACCCGAGTCGGAGAGGAAGACGTGCTCAAGCCCCGCCGGGGTGATCTCGACGAGTTTCGCGGCGAGCCGGACGGCGGGCTCATGGGTGAGCCCGCCGAACATCACGTGCGACATTCGGCCGAGCTGCGCGGTCACGGCCTCGTTGAGCACCGGGTGGTTGTAGCCGTGGATGGCCGACCACCAGGAGGACATGCCGTCGACCAGCTCGTCGTGGCCCTCGCCCTGGGACGGGTCGGCGAGCCTCAGCCGCACCCCCGCAGCGGAGTCGATGACCAGTGGCTCCTGCCGCCCGGGCATCGGGCCGTACGGGTGCCAGACGTGCTGCCGGTCCAGCGCGAGCAGGTCCGCGCCGGCCGACCGCGGGTGGGGCTGATCAGGCATTGGGGGCGATGTCCGTCCCCGCGCCGCGGCGGCGCACGGCCACCAGATCCGACCGGAGCGCACCGGGCTCGGCCTGCGCCGGCTGCGCCGGCACCGGCGTGGCCTCGGCGTGCGCGTGGCCCGAACAGCCGCCGCACGCCGAGCCGCAGCCCGTGGCCTCGTCCCCGGCCGAAGCCGCGCCCGCGCCCTCGCCCGAACCGCACAGCGAGGCGCCGCCGCCCGAACCGCAGCCGCCGCCCGAGGGGGCCGCGTCCGCCAGGTCGGAGCGGTGCGCGGGGAGGGTCGTCGTACCGGCGCCCTCCACCTCGAAACCGGCGTCCGCGATCATGTCGAGGTCCGCCTGGCCGGCCTGGCCCTCACTGGTGAGGTAGTCACCCAGGAAGATCGAGTTGACGATGTTCAGCGCCAGCGGCTGCAGCGAGCGCAGGTGCACCTCGCGCCCGCCCGCCAGCCGGACCTCGACGTCGGGGCAGACGAACCGCGCCATCGCCAGGATCCGCAGGCAGCGCTGCGGGGTGAGGTTCCACTCCTTGGCCAGCGGAGTGCCCTCGAAGGGGATCAGGAAGTTGACCGGAACCGAGTCCGCGTCCAGCTCGCGCAGCGAGAAGACCACGTCGACGAGGTCCTCGTCGGTCTCGCCCATGCCCGCGATCAGGCCGGAGCAGGCCGACAGGCCCGCCGCGTGCGCCTTCTCCACGGTGTCCACGCGGTCGGCGTAGGTGTGGGTCTTGGTGATCTGGCCGTAGGTGGCCTCGGAGGTGTTCAGGTTGTGGTTGTAGGCGTCGGCGCCCGCCTCGCGCAGCTTCTCCGCCTGGCCGTCCGACAGCAGGCCGAGGCAGGCGCACACCTCGATGCCCTCGTTCTGCTCCTTGATGGCCTCGATCGTCTTGCCGACGCGCTCCACGTCCCGGTCCGTCGGACCGCGGCCGCTGGCGACCAGGCAGACCCGCTTCGCCCCGCCCGCGACGCCCGCGGCGGCGGCCTGGGAGGCCTCCTCCGGCTTGAGCCAGGTGTACTTGAGGATCTCGGCCTTCGAGCCCAGGCGCTGGGAACAGTAGGAGCAGTCCTCCGGGCACAGGCCGGACTTCAGGTTGACCAGGTAGTTCAGCTTGACCCGACGCCCGAACCACTGGCGGCGCACCTTGCCGGCCGCGGCCACCACGTCGAGCAGTTCGTCGTCAGAAGTCGCCAGTACGGCGAGCGCTTCTTCGCGGGTCGGCAGCTCGCGCCGCAGCCCCTTGTCCACCAGGGTGTTCAGCAGGTCCATGGACCAGATCCTGTCCCACGCGACCCATCCCGGCCAAGGAGAGATCGCACAACATGGCCGGATGGGTGTGTGTGTATCACCACACCTGGCGGACACGGCGCGGGGACTAGGGTCGGGCAGGTCTGTGGACTGCCGACAAAACACGAGGACACGCCGATGCCCCAGCACACCCCCGACCCCGCGGACGTCTTCGCCTGGATCGACGCCGCGGAGCGTGCACGGGAGCAGGCCGGACTGGTCCGCTCCCTGCGCCCCCGGCCGCCGGTGTCGACGCTGCTGGACCTCGCGAGCAACGACTACCTCGGCCTGTCCCGGCACCCCGAGACCATCCGGGGGGCCCGCGAGGCGGCCGAGTGCTGGGGCGCCGGAGCCACCGGCTCCCGTCTCGTCACCGGCACCACAGAACTGCACGCGGAACTGGAGCGGGAGCTCGCCGCCTTCTGCGGCTTCGAGGCCGCGCTGGTGCTGTCCTCCGGATACGCGGCCAACCTCGCGGCCGTCACGGCACTCAGCGACTGGGGCACGCTCGTCGTCTCCGACGCCGGCAACCACGCCTCCATCGTCGACGGCTGCAGGCTCTCGCGCGCCGGGACCGCGGTGGTCCCGCACTCCGACCCGGACGCCGCGCGCAAGGCGCTCGCCGCGCACGAGGGCCGGGCCCTGCTGGTCAGCGACTCGGTGTTCTCCGTCGACGGCGACGCCGCCCCGCTCGCCGGATACGCCGCCGCCTGCCGCGACGAGGGCGCGGCCCTGCTCGTGGACGACGCCCACGGACTGGGCGTGCTGGGCAAGGGGGGCCGGGGCGCGCTGCACGCCGCCGGGCTCGCCGGCGCGCCGCACGTGGTCGCCACCCTGACCCTGTCGAAGTCGCTGGGCAGCCAGGGCGGTGCCGTGCTCGGCCCGGCCAAGGTGATCAGGCACCTGGTCAACACCGCGCGCACCTTCATCTTCGACACCGGACTGGCCCCGGCCGCCGCGGGCGCGGCGCTCGCGAGCCTGCGCCTGCTCCGGCGGGAACCGGAGCGCGCCGGCCGCGCCCGCGAGGTGGCCGACCGGCTGTACGGGCGGCTCACCGCGTCCGGCCTGACCGCGGCCCGGCCGGACGCGGCCGTGGTGTCGGTACGGGCCCCGTCGGCATCGGCGGCACTGCGCTGGGCCGCCGACTGCCGCGAGGCAGGTCTGTCCGTGGGCTGCTTCCGCCCGCCGTCGGTGCCGGACGGCATCTCCCGGCTGCGGCTGACCGCCCGGGCCGACCTCACGGGGGACGAGATCGATCGGGCGGTCGAGGTGATCATCGCGACCGCGCCCGCCGGGGCCACGGACCGCTAGGACGCGTGCGCGTCCGCCCGTACGGAGGCGAGGAAGCCGTCCCAGGCCGGCCCGG
The DNA here is from genome assembly GCF_042726555.1 of Streptomyces sp. NPDC060232. Lineage (NCBI taxonomy): Bacteria > Bacillati > Actinomycetota > Actinomycetes > Kitasatosporales > Streptomycetaceae > Streptomyces > Streptomyces sp. NPDC060232. The sequence goes on from NZ_JBHXAG010000016.1 coordinate 126,205, forward strand.
TGAGGAGCACGGCCGGGCCGTCCGTCCGCTTGGAGTCGCGGACGGCCAGCAGACCGTCGCCGAGGACGGCCGCTTCCACGCAGTTGTTCATCCCGGTGCTGCGGCTGCTTCGCCGCCACCGCGCAGCTCTGATCAGAAGTCCGCTGGTGCTTAAGGGGGTTGCGGACACGGGGGTGCCTCCTCTACGCGTCGTCAGCGAGTGAGCTGATGAGTTCCGACGAGTCCTGGGGCGGGAGGGCGTGCGCCTGGATGGTGCGGAACGCGGCGCCGTACGCCTCTAGGTCTTCCTTCCGCTCCAGATAGAGGCTACTCGTCAAATGGTCGAGTACCACCACATCCAGATCGGCGATGTTCGTAAATGAGAAGATGACGAACGGTCCGGTGAGGCCGAGATGGCCGCCCACGCTGAACGGCAGTACCTGGAGGCTCACTTGGGGGAGTCGCGCCACCCTGGCCAGATGCCGCAGCTGCTCCGCCATCACCCCGGGCCCGCCGATCTGCCGGCGCAGCACCGCCTCGTCCAGCACCGCGCTCAGCTCCAGCGGCGGATCGGCCCGCAGCACCGACTGCCGGGCCAGCCGTACGTCGACCAGCGCGTCCACCTTCGGTTCCGGAAGCCCGCCGAGCGCGGCCCGGGTCACGGCACGCGCGTACTCGGGAGTCTGCAACAGTCCGGGCACCACGGACAGTTCCACCGTACGGGCCGACCGGGCGCCCGCCTCCAGGCTGATGAAGTCGCGGTACTCCTGCGGCAGCAGCCCGCGGTAGTCGTGCCACCACTGGCGCCCCCGCCCGGTGTCGCCGCCCGGCCCGGGACCGGCGGCCGAGGCGGAGAGGGCCTCCAGGAGGGCTCGCTGCTCCGGGCTCACGAACTCCCCGTAGGCGTCGAGGAGCAGCCGGATGTCCTCCGGTTTCACGCCGCTGCGACCCGTCTCGATACGGCTGATTTTCGACTGGTGCCATCCCACGATCCGGGCGGCCTCACCACTGGTGAGTCCGGACCGGTCGCGCAGGGCACGCAGTTCCTCGCCGAGCTTGCGCCGACGCACCGCGGGACCGTGCTGCACACCCGCCTCCTTACACCGGCACAGCTCGCACCAGTCTGCCGTCCAAATACGCTATTCCGTAGCAGAGTTCACCGCATCGGGCGACAGATATATGCATATCTTTGGGGAAAGGCAGATGTGGCGGCACGATGGGTGGCACTCTGGCGTCCAGCACAGATCCGGGGCTTTCCCGCTCCGGTGGGAAAGGGACGTCGCCATGGCAGACCACCAGGAAGCATCCGTCACTCTGCCGAGCGAACCCGCCTCGGTGGCCGCTGCCCGCCGCTATGTCGCGGAGGTGCTGGGCGAGTGGGGACTGCCCGGTGACGCCGAGACCGCCGACAGCGTCCGGCTGATCGTCTCGGAGCTCGCCACCAACGCCGTACAGCACACTTTCGGCCAGTCGCCCACCTTCACCGTCGACATCCGTCTGGAGCGCGAGGAGTGGCTCCGGGTCGGGGTGACCGACAGTCACCCGCGCTGGCCCCGCCGGCTCCCCGCCGCCGTCCAGCAGGACAACGGCCGGGGCATGGTCATCATCCGCTGGCTCGCCGCGGAGGCCGGCGGCCGGCTCTCGGTCACGCCCACCGAGGACGGCGGCAAGACGGTGTGGATCGCGCTGCCCTGGACCGCGGGGGCGCCGGCCGCGGCCGCCGGGGGCTGCTGACCGCCGCGAGCGCCGCCGATCCGTATACGGAAGCGGGAGCCGGCGGGTGGCGGGCCCGAAACGGGTGCCTGCCCGAAACGTGGGTTAACCCGGTGGAAAAATCCCGCCCTTAACGTGGCGGTCACGTGCCACCGCCAATGATCACCCATGGGCCGGTAAAGCCGCGGTGGGCGGAACGGAAAGCCTTCCCCTGCGTCGGGGCAAAGACGCTTGGGTCGGAAACGTGCAGGTCAACAAAGTGTTGATGGCCGCTAGGGTCGCCTCGGCGCGAAGTCGATCCTGTCCCGGAAGCTTGGTGAATACGAGTGCAACTGACACCGCACGAACAGGAGCGACTGCTCATCCACGTGGCCGCGGACGTGGCCGAGAAGCGGAGGGGGCGCGGAGTACGCCTCAACCACCCCGAGGCGGTGGCGCTGATCACCTCGCACATCCTCGAAGGCGCCCGCGACGGCCGGACGGTGGCCGAGCTGATGGCCTCCGGCCGCACCGTGCTGAGCCGCGCGGAGGTCATGGAGGGGATCCCCGAGATGATCCACGACGTGCAGGTCGAGGCGACCTTCCCGGACGGCACCAAACTCGTCACGGTCCACGACCCCATCGTCTGACAAGGAGTACCCCCGCATGATCCCCGGCGAAATCGCCTTCGGGGAGGGCCCGGTGCTCCTCAACGAGGGCCGACCCGTCACCCGTCTCACCGTGCTCAACTGCGCCGACCGGCCCGTCCAGGTCGGCTCCCACTACCACTTCGCCGAAGCCAACCCCGGCCTCGACTTCGACCGCGCCGCGGCCCACGGGCTCCGGCTCAACATCGCCGCCGGCACCGCCGTCCGCTTCGAGCCGGGTATCCCGGCGTCGGTGGAACTGGTCCCGCTGGCAGGACTGCGGACCGTACCCGGACTGCGCGGGGAGACCGGAGGGCCGCTCGATGGCTGAGATCTCCCGCCAGGTGTACGCCGACCTCTTCGGGCCGACGGCCGGGGACCGGATCCGGCTCGCCGACACCGACCTCTTCGTCGAGATCGAGCAGGACCTCGGCGGCGGCCCCGGCCGCTCCGGCGACGAAGCCGTCTTCGGCGGCGGCAAGGTGATCCGCGAGTCCATGGGCCAGGCCCGCACCACCCGGGCCGAAGGCGCACCCGACACCGTGATCACCGGAGTCGTGATCCTCGACCACTGGGGAATCGTCAAGGCCGACCTCGGCATCCGCGACGGCCGGATCTGCGGCATCGGCAAGGCCGGCAACCCCGACACCATGGACGGGGTGGACCCCGCCCTCGTCATCGGCCCCGAGACCGAGATCATCGCGGGCAACGGCAAGATCGTCACCGCCGGCGCCATCGACGCCCACGTGCACTTCATCTCCCCGACGGTCGTCGACGAGGCCCTCGCCTCCGGGATCACCACCCTGGTCGGCGGCGGTACCGGACCCGCCGAGGGCACCAAGGCCACCACCGTCACCCCCGGGCCCTGGCACCTGGCCCGGATGTTCGCGGCGCTGGAGGCCTACCCGGTCAACATCGGCCTCCTCGGCAAGGGCAACACCACCTCCCGCGAGGCCATGCACTCCCAACTGCGCGGCGGAGCAATCGGATTCAAGATCCACGAGGACTGGGGTGCCACCCCCGCCGCCATCGACGCCTGCCTGAGCGTCTGCGACGAGACCGGCGCCCAGGTCGCCATCCACACCGACACCCTCAACGAGGCCGGCTTCGTCGCCGACACCCTCGCGGCCATCGCCGGGCGGACCATCCACTCGTACCACACCGAGGGCGCCGGCGGCGGGCACGCACCCGACATCATCACCGTGGTCTCCGAGCCGAACATCCTGCCCAGTTCCACCAACCCCACCCGGCCGCACACCGTCAACACCGTCGAGGAACACCTCGACATGCTCATGGTCTGCCACCACCTCAACCCCGCCGTCCCCGAGGACCTCGCCTTCGCCGAATCCCGCATCCGGCCCTCGACCATCGCCGCCGAGGACGTCCTGCACGACCTCGGCGCCATCTCCATCATCTCCTCCGACTCCCAGGCCATGGGCCGCGTCGGCGAGGTGGTGCTGCGCACCTGGCAGACCGCCCACGTGATGAAGCGGCGGCGCGGCTACCTCCCCGGCGACGGACCCGCCGACAACCACCGGGCCCGCCGCTACGTCGCCAAGTACACGATCAACCCGGCCGTGGCCCAGGGCATCGCCCGCGACGTCGGTTCGGTCGAGACCGGCAAACTCGCCGACCTGGTCCTGTGGAACCCGGCCTTCTTCGGGGTCAAACCCGAACTCGTCATCAAGGGCGGCCAGATCGCCTACGCGCAGATGGGCGACGCCAACGCCTCCATCCCCACCCCGCAGCCCGTCCTGCCCCGCCCGATGTTCGCCAGCCTCGGCCGCGCGCCCGGCCTGAACTCGCTGAACTTCACCGCACAGGCCGCACTCGACGACGGCCTGCCCGAACGGCTCGGACTCGGCAAGCGGTTCGCCGCCATCGAGACCACACGCAAGGTGACCAAGGCGGACATGCGCAACAACGACGCCATGCCGCGGGTCGAGGTCGACGCCGACACCTTCACCGTCACCATCGACGGCGAGGCGGTGGAGCCCGCCCCCGCAGCGGAACTCCCCATGGCCCAGCGCTACTTCCTCTTCTGATGGGGCCCGCCGCATGAGCCTCGCCGCGCTCCTCGTCCTCGGGGACGGCCGCTTCCCCGCCGGGGGCCACGCCCACTCCGGCGGGGCCGAGGCCGCCTGCAAGGCGGGCCGGATCCACGACGCGGCCACCCTGGAGGACTTCTGCCGGGGCCGGCTGCACACCGCCGGGCTCACCGCGGCGGCCCTCGCCGCCGCGGCAGCCCTCGGGCTCGACCCGGCCGTACTCGACGCCGCAGCCGACGCCCGCACCCCGTCGCCCGCGCTGCGCACCGCGGCGCGGCGACTGGGCCGCCAGCTGCTGCGGGCCGCACGGGCCACCTGGCCCGACCCCGGACTGGAACAGCTCGCCGCCGCGTTCCCGCGCGGCGCCCACCAGCCCGTGGTGCTCGGCCTCACCGCCCGGGCGGCCGGGCTCGGGCCGCAGGGCGCCGCGCACGTGGCGGCGTACGAGAGCGTCGGCGGACCGGCGACCGCCACCGTGCGACTGCTCGGCCTGGACCCCTTCGAAGCGAGCGGGGTACTGGCCCGGCTCGCCCCCGAGCTCGACTCCGTCGCGGCCCGGGCCGCCGGGGCCGCGCACCAGGCGCTGCTGGACGGCACCGGGGCCCTGCCCGCGGCCTCCTCGCCCCTGCTGGAGATCGCGGCGGAGGTCCATGCCGGCTGGCCGGTACGCCTGTTCGCCTCCTGACCACGCCACCGCACCCTTCGACCCCCGGGAGCACCCCCATGCACCTCGACCACGCCGTCGCGCAACCCCACCGGCACACCCACAGCGCCGCACCGCTGCGCGCCGACGGCACCCGGCGCGCCCTGCGCATCGGACTCGGCGGACCCGTCGGCTCCGGCAAGACCGCCACCGTCGCCGCCCTGTGCCGTGCCCTGCGTACCGACCTGTCCATGGCGGTGGTCACCAACGACATCTACACCCGCGAGGACGCAGAGTTCCTGCTCCGCGAGGCCGTTCTGCCGCCGGAGCGGATCACCGCCGTCGAGACCGGAGCCTGCCCGCACACCGCCATCCGCGACGACATCTCCGCCAACCTCGAAGCCGTCGAGGAACTGGAGGACGCCTTCCGCGAGCACGCCCCGCTCGACCTGATCCTCGTCGAGTCCGGCGGGGACAACCTCACCGCCACCTTCTCCCGCGGTCTCGTCGACGCCCAGATCTTCGTCATCGACGTGGCCGGCGGCGACGACATCCCGCGCAAGGGCGGCCCCGGCGTCACCACCGCCGACCTCCTCATCGTCAACAAGACCGACCTCGCTCCCCACGTCGGCTCCGACCTCGGCCGGATGGCCCGCGACGCAGCCGAACAGCGCGGCGCACTGCCCGTCGCCTTCCAGTCGCTGCGCGGCCCCGAGGGCGTGGCCCCGGTCGCCGACTGGGTCCGCGAGCGGATCGCCGCCTGGGCCGCACGGTGACCACCGCGCCCCCCGCCCCGCCGCCCGCGACGGGAGTGCGGGCCACCGCCCGCATCCACGCCGTGGCCGACGGGCGGGGCGGGACCGCGCTGCCCCTGCTCGCGGGGGAAGGCCCACTCGCCCTGCGCCGCACCCGCGGCCGGGAGGCCGAGGCCGGGGTCGTGCTCGTCGGTGCGATGAGCGCCCCGCTGGGCGGCGACCACCTCACCGTCCGCGCCACCGCCGGGCCCGGCGCCCGCCTGGCCCTGGCCTCGGCGGCGGCCACCCTGGCCCTGCCCGGCCGGGCCGGCGAGCCCGCGCGTTACGACGTGGAGCTGGACCTGGAGGACGGGGCTACGGTGCGATGGCTGCCGGAGCCGCTCGTGTCGGTCCGCGGCAGCGACCTGCGGGTGCGCACCCGCGTCCGGCTCGCCCCTTCCGCACGCCTGCTGCTGCGCGAGGAACAGGTGCTGGGGCGGCACGGGGAGCCGCCCGGTCTGCTGCGCAGCCGCCTCTCCGTCACCCACGGCGGCCGGCCTGTGCTGGACCAGGAGCTGGCCTGCGGCCCCGGCGCTCCCGGCGGCTGGGACGGCCCGGCGGGACTGGCCGGACACCGGGCCGTCGGCCAACTCCTCGTCGTGGACCCGGCCTTCGTGCAGGACCCGCCGCCGGCCGCGGTGCTGGGGGAGTACGCCGTCGCGACCCCGCTGGCCGGGCCCGCCGTCCTCGTGACAGCCCTGGCCGCGGACGCCCTCCGGCTGCGCGCAGTCCTCGATGCCGCCTGCCGGGTCTACGACCGCTGACCCGAGGGACGCATCGGGCACCACTCGGCGGTACACACCTGTCCGGCCATCGGGATGGCAGAGAAGTCGACCCGGCCCTGTCGCCCTGTCGCCCCCGACGGGCGCCCGCTCTCTGGACGCCACTGCGGTCGGCCTCCCCGCGCGATCCGTGGAGCCGGAGAAGGCTCAGCGCGTCGTGCGCCGGGCCCCCTTCCGCGCTTCCTCCTCCTCGGCCTTCACCTCGGCCGCGTACCGGTCGACGTACTCCTGACCGGACAGGCGGAGGATCTCGTACATGATCTCGTCGGTGACCGCCCGCAGGACGGCGCGCTCGCCCTCCATCCCGGCGTACCGGGAGAAGTCCAGCGGCTCGCCGAAGCGGATCGTCACCCGCCGGATGTTCGGGATCTTCTTCCCGGGCGGCTGGATCTCGAAGGTGCCCACCATCGCGCAGGGCACGACCGGCACCCCCGCGCGGAGAGCCATGGCGGCCACACCCACCTTGCCCTTGTAGAGCCGGCCGTCGTGCGAGCGGGTGCCCTCCGGGTAGATGCCCAGCAGCTCGCCCTTGGCCAGTACGCCCAGCCCCTCGCGCAGGGCCGCCTGGCCGGCGTTCTTGCCGGACCGGTCCACGGGGATCTGCCCGGCGCTGCGGAAGAACGCCGCGGTGAGCCTGCCCTTGATCCCGGGGCCGGTGAAGTACTCGGCCTTCGCCAGGAAGGTGATCCGCCGCGCCAGGATCGCGGGCATCAGGAAATGGTCGGAGAACGACAGGTGATTGCCCGCGACGATCGCCGCGCCCTCCGCCGGGATGTTCTCCAGCCCCTCGATCCGCGGCCGGAACAGCAGCCGCAGCAGGGGTCCGAGGAACACGTGCTTGAGCAAGTGGTAGAACACCAGGCCGCTCCTGTGGGTATCCCGTTGTCACGGCCAGTCTACGGACGGTGAGGCGCGGGGCGCAGGGGGCGGTGAGGACCTTCCTCAGGTACTGCGGGAGGCGGCCATCCCCGCCGTCAGCAGCCCCAGGACCACCCAGCCGAACCACAGCCAGCCGTTGCTCCCGAGGACCACGGAGTACGTGGCGACGGCCACCAGTGCGGCGAAGGTCATGACTGCCATCGCCTTAACGGATCCGGTCATGCCCCATGGTGGCGCGCGGATGCGGGGTTCCGCTACTGGCCACGCGCTTGGAGCGAGGCGAGATACGCGTTGTACGCCTCCAGCTCCTGGTCGCCGTTGCGGTCGGCCGCCCGGTCGGAGCGCTTCGCGGCCCGCTGCTCGGAGTGGTACCACTGGTAGATCAGGGCGATCAGGACCAGCACCGAGGGGATCTCGCTGAACGCCCAGGCGATGCCGCCGCCCCACTGCTGGTCGAGCAGCGGATCGATGCCGAGGGAGGCCGGCGGGTTCGCGTACGTCTTGATCATCGGCTGGCTCGCCATCATCAGGGCGATGCCGAAGAAGGCGTGGAAGGGCATGCCCGCGAAGAGCTCCAGCATCCGCATGACGTAGCCCGGACGGTGCGGACCGGGGTCGATGCCCATGATCGGCCAGAAGAAGATCAGGCCGACGGCGAAGAAGTGGACCATCATCGCGATGTGCCCGGTGCGGCTCTCCATCAGGAAGTCGAAGAGCGGGGTGAAGTACAGCGCGTAGAGGCTGGCGATGAACATCGGGATCGTGAAAGCCGGATGGGTGATCACCCTCATGTACCGGCTGTGCAGCAGCGCCAGCAGGAGCTCGCGCGGTCCCTTGCGGCCGCGGCCGGCGGGCGGGAGCGCGCGCAGCGCCAGCGTCACCGGGGCGCCCAGCAGCACCAGGATCGGGGTGATCATGCTGATCACCATGTGCTGGACCATGTGCACGCTGAACATGACCATGCCGTAGTCGTTCAGCTTGGTGCACATCACCAGGATCACGGTCAGCACGCCCACGGTGAACGCGATGGTCCGGCCCAGCGGCCAGGAGTCCCCGCGCCGGCGCAGCCGCAGCACGCCCCACCCGTACAGGGCGAGCCCCAGCAGCGAGCCGAACAGGAAGAAGGCGTCGAAGGAGAACTCCAGCCCGCGCCCGAGAGTGAACGGCGGCAAGTCCATGTTCATGTCCATGCCGTGCCCGCTGTGATCCATCTGTTCACTCCCTTGACTGTGCTGCCCCACCACAGTAGTGCCGCCCCCGCACGCTCGTGCGCGCGGGGGCGGCCCAGGACAAAAAGGGCGTCCGAAAGGGGCGCCGGAGTACAGCCGGGAACAGCGGAGAACGGCGAAGAAGCGTCAGAGGAACGTCAGAGAACCGTCTGGGCCTCGTCGTAGCGCTCGGCCGGGACCGTCTTCAGGGTCGAGGTCGCCTCGGCGAGCGGCACCATCACGACGTCCGTGCCGCGCAGCGCGGTCAGCATGCCGAACTCGCCCCGGTGCGCCGCCTCCACCGCGTGCCAGCCGAAACGGGTGGCGAGGACCCGGTCGTACGCGGTGGGCGTGCCGCCGCGCTGGACGTGGCCCAGGATCACCGGCCGGGCCTCCTTGCCCAGGCGGTTCTCCAGCTCGGCGGCCAGCAGGTTGCCGATGCCGGCGAACCGCTCGTGGCCGTAGATGTCCTTGCCGCGCTCCTCGAAGGCCATCGAGCCGGGCTTCGGCTTGGCGCCCTCCGCGACCACGACGATCGCGAACCGCTTGCCCGCCGAGAACCGCTCGCCGACGATCGCCGTCAGCTCGTCGATGTCGAAGGGCCGCTCCGGAACGACGATCGCGTGCGCGCCCGCCGCCATGCCCGAGTGCAGGGCGATCCAGCCGGTGTGGCGGCCCATGACCTCGACGACCATCACGCGCTGGTGGGACTCGGCGGTCGTCTTCAGCCGGTCGAGCGCCTCCGTGGCGACCCCGACGGCGGTGTCGAAGCCGAAGGTGACGTCGGTGGAGGCGATGTCGTTGTCGATGGTCTTCGGGACGCCCACGATCGGCAGACCGGCCTCGGAGAGCAGGTTCGCAGCCTTCAGGGTGCCCTCGCCGCCGATCGGGATGATCGCGTCGAGGCCGAGGTCCGCGACGTGCCCGCGGGCACGCTCGACACCGTCGCGCAGGTGCGCGGGCTGGACCCGGGAGGAGCCGAGGATGGTGCCGCCGCGGGCGAGGATGCCGGCGACGGCATCGAGGTCGAGCTTGCGGTAGTCCGCCTCCAGCAGGCCCTTCCAGCCGTCGTGGAAGCCGATCACCTCGTCACCGTGGTCGACGACGGCGCGGTGCACGACGGAGCGGATGACGGCGTTGAGGCCGGGGCAGTCGCCACCGGAAGTGAGCACACCTATGCGCATGGCAGAAGAGACCTTTGCAACGTGGGCCGACGACCGGACCACGTCGTCCGGTTGGAACTACGGCCACCCTACAAGCGGTTTGGAGGTGCCCTGAACCATCCTCCACATGCTGGTCGTGATCGTCGTGCAAAACGACGTCGGCCCGGTTCCCCCTAGGGAAAACCGGGCCGAACACATGATGCGGGGGCCGCCCTGATGAGCGGTTCCGGGCGGGTGCTACGCGGGCTGCGTCGCCGCCGCGATGCGCTCCGCGCGCAGTGCCTCGTACCACCGGTCGTCTATGGCCGGCAGCGCGTTCACGTCGAGGGCCAGCTTCAGCAGCAGGTCCGCGATGTGCGGGTTGCGGGCCATCACGGGACCGTGCATGTAGGTGCCGAACACCGTGTCGTTGTACGCGCCTTCGGTGCCGTCGCCGGTGCCGTTGCCGCGGCCCATGGTCACCCGGGCGAACGGCTTCGCCGTCGGGCCGAGGTGCGTGACGCCCTGGTGGTTCTCGAAGCCCGTCAGCTGCGGCAGGCCCAGACGCGGGTCGATGTCGCCGAGGACGTCGCCGACGCAGCGCTCGCCCTCACCGCGCAGGGTGACGACGTCCAGCAGGCCGAGGCCCTCCTGGCGCCGGCCCTGGTCGTTGACGAACTCCTTGCCGAGGATCTGGTAGCCGGCGCAGACGGAGAAGACGATCGCCCCGTTCGAGACGGCCCGCTCCAGACCGCCGTCGCGCAGCAGCCGCTCCGCGGCCAGGCGCTGCGGACGGTCCTCGCCGCCGCCGATCAGGTAGATGTCGCCCGAGGTGGGGATGGGCTGGTCGCTGCGCACGTCCACGCGCTGCACGTCCAGGCCGCGCTGGCGGGCCCGGCGCTCCACGACGAGGGCGTTGCCCTGGTCTCCGTACGTGCTGAGCAGGTCGGGGTAGACCCACACCAGACGCAGGCTGTTGTCGCTCATGCTCTTGTGTCCTCTGGGGGTATGAGTACTAGTTGCCGACGCGGCGGCGCACGTCCTGGAAGGCGGTGTAGTTGGCGATCAGCTCGATCTGCCCGGGCGGCGCGAGCTGTACGGCCTCGTCGAGGGTCTCGCACACCCGGAAGTCCAGGCCCGCGACCTCCAGGCGGACCGCGAGGTCCAGCTTGCGGTCGCCGATCACGAAGATCGGGTGGCCGGCCAGGCGCGGGTAGTCGACGTCCCACAGCCAGGAGGTGTCGGTTCCGTCGGCGCCGCGCGCGTTCACGGAGAGGATCACCGGGGTCGGCGGCGGGTCGATCAGCGAAAACGTTTCGAGCCAGCCCGCCGGGTTCTTCGCGAGCAGCAGTCGCAGCTCACGGCCCTGGAAGGTGACCACGTCGTAGCGGCCGGCGACGGCCTGCACCTGGTACATCCGCTCCAGCGCGACCTGCGGCGGGACGCCGAAGACGGCGGCCACGGCGGCCGAGGTGGCGGCGTTGGCCTTGTTGGCGCGGCCGGGTAGCTGGAGGTGGATCGGCCAGGCCGAACCGTGCGGGTCCAGCACGTGGTCGCCGGAGAGCACCCAGGTCGGGGTCGGGCGCCGGAAGCCGCACTCGCCGCAGAACCAGTCGTCGCCCGGGCGCTGCATGACACCGCCGCAGGAGGGGCACGACCAGGCGTCGTCCTTCCACTCCTGGCCGGCCGCGACCCACACCACGTTCTGGGAGGAGGAGGCGGACCAGACGATCAGCGGGTCGTCGCAGTTCGCGACGATGACCGCCTTGGACCCCTGGAGGCCCTCACGCCACTTCTCCGCGAGCATGCGGGTCTCGGCGGCGCGGTCCAGCTGGTCGCGGGAGAGGTTGAGCAGGGCGATCACCTTGGGGGTGACGTCCCGGGCCACTCCGGCGAGGTACTTCTCGTCGACCTCGATGACGCCGTACTTGGCGTCCGAGCCGCCCGCGAGGGCCGAGGTGATGCCCGCCGGCATGTTGGCCCCGAGGGCGTTGGAGACGACGGGGCCGCTGGCCCGCAGGGCCTCGGCGATCAGCCGGGTCGTCGTGGTCTTGCCGTTCGTCGCGGAGACGAGGACGACGTCGAGGTGTTGCGCCAGCGCGGCGAGAAGATCGGGGTCGAGCCTGAGTGCGACCTTGCCTCCGATCACCGATCCGCTTCCGCGTCCCGCGGCCCGCGACACCGCCGCCGCGGCCTTGCCCGCCGTCACGGCCAGCTTGGCCCGCGGCGAAAGCGGCTCCGTGTTGCCTGCCATCGTCCCTTGTCCTCCTAGCGTCGGTCGGCCCCAGCCTATCCAGTACCGGCCGGAGCCTTGACCGCGGCGCCCCCCGCCCCGCCGCGGATCTCCTCATATAGTCGCCCGTCGTAGGCTTGCGGCCATGCGACAGCGCCCCATCCCCGGTACCACCGGCCTCGTCCGCACCATGAGCCTGCTGGGTGATCCGGTGCTCCACTCGCCCTGCCCGGAGGTCACCGAGTTCGGGCCGGGCCTCGACCGCCTCATCGAGGACATGTTCGCGACGATGTACGCCGCCGAGGGCGTCGGCCTGGCCGCGAACCAGATCGGCGTCGCCCAGCGGGTGTTCGTCTACGACTGCCCCGATGACGAAGACGTACGACACGTCGGACACATCGTCAACCCCCGTCTGGTGGCGGCCGACGGGGACGAGTTCCTCGGGCCCGAGGGCTGCCTGTCCCTGCCGGGGCTGGAGGCGGGCACGGTCCGCTTCGACCACGCGGTCGTGGAGGGGGTCACGTCGGACGGTGCCCCGGTGCGGATCGCCGGTACGGGCTTCTTCGCGCGCTGCCTCCAGCACGAGTGCGACCACCTCGACGGGACGGTGTACGCGGACCGCGTGACGGGGATGCGGGCCCGGCGCCTGCGGCGGGCGATCCGCAAGGCCCCTTGGAGCCCCGGAGCGCCGTCGTAGCGGAGCTACTAGGGCATGTGGCTCGTGCGCCGAGGGTGCGTGCCGGGCGTCGCGACGCCGCGGGGCAACTCGGTACAGGCCCTAGCCGGCGTGGGGAGCGGAGGCCCGGGCCCGGCAGCCACGCCGGGCTGCACCCGCGTCCGTCCGGCCTCGTCGGCTGACCCGCTCGCTTCTTCGGCCGGGGCCGCGCAAGTCCAGCCTTGCCGTCGTCCGAGGCGCGGGTCCGGGCAGAGCCCGACCCCGCGCCTCAAACGCCGGCGGGGCTGGGCTTGCGCGGCAGGGCCGGGATGGGGGTCAGAAGCCGGGGCCGTCCACGCGGTTGCCGGCGGTGGCGAGGCGGCCCCAGAGGAGGTCGGTGAGGCCCTCGACCAGTTCCGCGCGTTCGCAGGGGCGCTCGCCCAGCCACCAGTCGCCGGCCGCGTGCATCATGCCGACGATGCCGTGGCCCCAGACGCGGGCCAGCTGTTCTCCGGCGGGGCCGAGGTCGACCCGCTCGCTGATCACCTGGGCCAGCTCCTCGCCGAGCCTGCGCAGCAGCGGCGCGGAGTGCAGGCCGACGTCGAAGCCGCGTTCGGCGGTGTGGGAGTCCTCGGCCGGGTGCATCAGGAAGCGGTAGACCTGCGGGCGGGCCTCGATGGCGGCCAGGTAGGTGTCAAGGGTCGCCTCCACCCGCCGGCGGCGTTCGGCCGGGGCGTCGAGCGCGGCCCGCAGCGAGTCGAGCAGGGCGTCGGTGTGCCGGACGGCGAGCGCCTGGTAGAGGCCCGCCTTGTCCCCGAAGTGCCGGTAGAGGATGGGTTTGGTGATGCCGGCCTCGGCCGCGATGGCGTTCATGGAGGCCTTGGGGCCGTCCCTGAGCACGACCCGGTCGGCGGCTTCGAGCAGCTCCCGCCGGCGGCGTTCGGCCGCTCCCGGTTCGCCGGTCTGCTGCGTGGTCTCCATGACGTGTTCTCTCCCCGCCCTTGCGATGTGCCTGACGCCCACGCAACGTAACACCCATGGCACCCCGGCGATCGAATCAGCGGACACGACCTGAGGTCCGGCGGCGGCATCGTCCGTGCTTGACAGTGCTTACTCGCCGGTAACAGACTGTGGTCCCCACGTAGGTTACCGCTAGTAACCTCCGGAGCGACGAGTACGGACAGGTGGAGGGGACATGGCGGAGTTCACCATGGAGCTGAACGAGGACCAGAAGCAGGTGCGGGACTGGATCCACGGCTTCGCGGCCGATGTGATGCGACCCGCCGCCGCGGAATGGGACGAGCGCGAAGAGACTCCGTGGCCCGTCATCCAGGAGGCCGCCAAGGTCGGCATCTACTCGCTGGACTTCTACGCCCAGCAGTTCTTCGACCCGACCGGCCTCGGCATCCCGATGGCCATGGAGGAGCTCTTCTGGGGCGACGCGGGCATCGCGCTGTCCATCGTCGGCACCGGGCTCGCGGCGATCGGAGTCGTCGCCAACGGCACCGAGGAGCAGATCGGTACCTGGATCCCGCAGATGTACGGCACCCCCGACGACGTCAAGGTCGCCGCCTTCTGCTCCTCCGAGCCGGACGCCGGCTCGGACGTCGGCTCCATGCGCACCCGGGCGGTCTACGACCAGGCCAAGGACGAATGGGTCCTCAACGGCACCAAGACCTGGGCCACCAACGGCGGCATCGCCAACGTGCACATCGTCGTGGCCGTCGTCGACCCCGAGCTGGGCACCAAGGGCCACGCCTCCTTCATCGTGCCGCCCGGCACCCCCGGGCTGTCGCAGGGGCAGAAGTTCAAGAAGCACGGCATCCGCGCCTCGCACACCGCCGAGGTGGTCCTGGAGGACGTACGCATCCCCGGCACCTGCCTGCTCGGCGGCAAGGAGAAGCTGGACGAGCGCCTCGCCCGGTCCCGCGAGCGCGCCCGCAGCGGCGGGGGCGAGCGGGTCAAGAACGCGGCCATGGCCACCTTCGAGGCCTCCCGGCCGGCCGTCGGAGCGATGGCCGTGGGCACCGCGCGCGCCGCGTACGAGGTCGCGCTCGACTACGCGAAGACCCGTACGCAGTTCGGCCGCCCGATCATCGACAACCAGGGCGTGGCCTTCCAGCTCGCCGACATGCGCACGCAGATCGACGCAGCCCGGCTGCTGGTGTGGCGGGCGTCCTGGATGGCGGTCGCGGGCCGGCCGTTCGAATCGGCCGAGGGCTCGATGTCCAAGCTCTTCGCGAGCGAGGTCGCCCAGAAGGTCACCGCCCAGGCCGTCCAGATCCTCGGCGGGAACGGCTTCACCCGTGAGTACCCGGTCGAGCGGATGCACCGGGACAGCGCGATCTACACCATCTTCGAGGGCACCAGCGAGATCCAGCGGCTGGTGATCGCCCGCACGATCTCCGGCATGCCGATCCGCTAGCGCGGGGCCGGACGGGTTCTGCGGTCCTGCGCTCCGCGCCCTGCCTGCGCGTCCGCGCGCCCGTCGGGCCCGGCTCGTCCGTGTCGGGGGCGGGGTGCGGCTCCGCGCCGACGGGCCGGACGGGTCCTGTGGGCTGCGGATCCGCTCGGTATCGGGGCGTACGGGCGCCCACCGGGCCGCCGGCCCGCCCGCACCGGTGCTTCAGCGCAGGGGAGCCAGGCAGCTCGTGGTCGTACCGCCGGGGCCGTACTCGGGGTAGGCGTAGAGCTCACCGTCCGCGCAGGTGGTGCCGGGCCCGAGGTGGCGGGTGACGCGGTACTCCGCGTCCGGCGAGTTGCAGGGCTCCACGAGCAGCGTCTGCCCGGAGCCCTTGGCCACGTCCCGTACGCACTGGCCGACGCTCAGCCTCGTCGGCTCGTCGTCCCCGGCCAGCAGGCCCAGTACGACGAGCGTGGGGATCGCGAGGGCCACGAGGGCGATCGGCGCCAGGACGAGCAGGGCCGGGGGGCGGCGCCACAGCGGCTTGCCCGGGTCGAGGGGCGGGCGGAAGCCGCCGGACGGGGGAGCGAGCCTGCGGAAGGCCGCGCGCGGGCCGAGGTTCATGAGCAGGGTCACGGGCGTGACGAAGAGGGACAGCGGGCTCCACCAGCCCTGCCACAGGGTGTCCGACGACATCCCGCGGTAGGTGGCGAGGCCGCAGTCCCGGCAGAAGGGGCCGCGGCGGCTCAGGAACCGCGCCAGCACGACCATGCCCTGGTGGCCCCGTACGGTGGCGGGCGCGGCCGGCCAGGCCCCGCACAGGCTGCACCCGTAGCGGCCGGGCTGCGGGTGGGTGCCGTACGCGCCGTACGGCTGCTGCGGGCCGGTGAACACGGGCCCCCCGGCCGGGCCGTGCGGACCGGGAGCCTGCTGCGGCGGTGGCGGAGTGGCCACGGATCTCTCCTCGTTCGTCCCGTGATCACCTGCGCGGTGATCACGGAACACTAACCAGCACGCTCAGCGGCGCAGCAGGCGGGTGATGGCGCGGCCGAAGAGGAGGCGGCCCGCCGCGGCGACCGCGGGGTCCAGGGCGCGGGGGAGGCCGCGCAGGCGCAGTTCCTCGCGCCAGTGGACCTCCGAACCGCCCGTGGGCAGGGGGCGGATCTCGATCTCCGCCCAGCCCGTCACCGTCCGGCCGCGCTTCTCCAGCCGGACGAGTCCCGGCGAGCCCTCGGCGGGCGGGCGCCAGACGACGACCTCTATCCGGTCGTCGAATGTGATCCTGCCCACACCCGTGCGGGCTGTGAAGATCGTTCCGGCGTGCGTGGGGGGAGCTGTCTCGATGATCGTCCGCGTGAGGGGGACCTGTGCGCCGTGGCGCTCCCAGTCGGTGAGCCTCGACCATGCCTCGGCGGCCGGTGCGGACGTACGGCGAACGATCCGGATAACGGGCATGAGCGCATCGTAATCGGGCATACACACCGTGAACTGGACGGCGAATACGGGTTCCGTCCGGGGGTGGCGATCAGTAATACTCGCCGCCACCGTGGATCGCGGATTCGACCGGGTGACCACCGGCCCTCCCGCCCCACATCGCGAGGAGGTGCGCCATGTGCTCCCACCAGCCCCCCTGCCCAGCCGCCGAAAGCGCCGACCACGACGCCGCCCGCATTGTGGTCTCCCGCCCCGAACAGGGTTGGAGCCTGCTCTGCAACGGAGTCGTGATCTTCGACGACACCGGTGAACTGCTCCCCGACAGCCGCGCGGTGGAACCCCGCCGCCCGGCCCTGGTCTGAGCGAGGAGGCAGCATGCGCCAGCAGCTGATCCGCAAGCCCGTCCCCAAGCCCGCCCCCCGAGACCTGGACCTGCGCACACCGTCGGGCAGACCCCTCCCGTACTGACGGGAGCCCCCGACGGCATTACGCAGCGAGCCGTTCACGGGCTGCCGCCCTCAGCCCGTGAACGCCGCCGCACCACCCCGGAACGCCGCCTCGAAGGCCGCGTCCCCGATCGCCGCCCGCGCCTGCCGTTCGCCCTGGTCGCGTATGGCCGTCAGGGAGGGCGAGCCCATCTGCGGCCGGCCCACGGTCCGCCACCACGCGTGCCCGGTGCCCAGCAGGCGGGCCGCCAGCTCGCCGTCGCCCAGCCCGGCCACCGCCGTGGCCAGCAGGTCCAGGCCCAGTGCGATGCCCAGGCGGTCGCCGAGGAGCCGCTTGCCGGACAGCATCGCCCGTACGTGGCGTGCCGCCTCCCCGTGGTCGCCCAGGCCCAGCGCGGCCACCGCCAGGACGTAGTCCGCGTAGGCGCGCATCCACCGCTCGCCCAGCTCTGCGCAGGCCTCCCGCAGGGACCGCGCCTCCTCGGCCGCCTCGTCGAAGCGCCCCAGCGCGCACAGGGAGTAGCTCGTGGTCAGCTTGCACAGGAGCCAGCCCGGCCCGGTGGGCCGTCCGCCGTGGGAGGCCCGCGCCCGTGGGCCGGACAGCTCCAGGGCCCGTACCGGGTCGCCCGGCATGAGGACCGACGCCGCGTGCAGGTAGGCGGCGCGCAGTTCCCGCTCGGGGTCCGCGAGGTGGGCGGCGTGCCGGGCGCACTGCTTGCCGAGGCGCCGGGCCTGGTCCATGTCGCCCTGGAGCACCATCGTGAGCCCGAGGGACCACAGGGCCTGGTTGTACGCGACCTCCGTGCGCGGAGCGAGCCGCAGCGCCCGCTCCAGGAAGGCCCGGCCCTCGTGCACGTGCCCGCACGCGAACCAGTAGAACCACAGGTTCCCGGCCATCTCCAGCGCCGCCGTCGGGTCGGCGGTGAGCAGGTGCTCCAGGGCGGTGCGCAGCTGCGCGTGCTCGGCGGTGATCCTGCGGTACCAGTCGACCTGTCCCGGGCCCATCCAGCCCCGGTCGGCGGCCTGTGAGAGCGCCGCGTACCAGTGTGCGTGCCGGTCGGTGACCAGCTGGGCCTCGCCGAGTTCGGCCAGCCAGTCCTGCCCGTACTCGCGGATCGTGTCCAGCAGCCGGTAGCGGGTACCGGCGCCCCGTTCCTCGGAGCGCAGGACCACGGACTTGGCGGTGAGGCCGGCCAGTACGCGCTCCACCCGGGCGGCGGGCAGCGGGCCACCCGCGCACACGGCGCGCGCCGCGGCGATGTCGAAGTCGCCGGTGAACACCGAGAGCCGGGCCCACAACAGGCGTTCCAGTGGCTCGCACAGCTCGTGGCTCCAGCCGATCGTGGTGCGCATCGTCTGGTGCCGCGGCGGCCGGGGCACGCGGGCGTCCGACAGCATCTCGAAGCGCTCGCCGATCCGCTCGGCCATCTGCTCGACCGTCCACAACTGCAGCCGGGCGCCCGCGAGTTCCAGCGCGAGGGGGATGCCGTCCAGGCGCCGGCACACCTCGGCGGCGACCGCGGTGCGCTCCGGGTCGGCGAAGACGGCGGCGGCGCCGGGGGACGCGGTGAGGGCGCGGGCGCGCAAGAGGGCCAGGGCGTCGCTGTCGGGTCCTTCGCAGGGCAGCGGACGGACCTCGACGACTTCCTCGATCGCGCAGCCCAGCGGCTCCCGCGAGGTGATCAGGATGGTCAACCCGGGTGCGGACTGCAGGAGTTCGCCCGCCAGGTGGCGGCAGTCGGAGACGAGGTGCTCGCAGGTGTCCAGGACGAGCAGGAGCTCCTTGTCGGCCATCCACGCGCACAGTTCCTCGTCGAGCGGACGCGGGCAGTGGTCGACGAGGCCGACGGCGTGCGCGATGGTCGCGGTCAGCAGGGCGGGGTCGCGCAGTGGTGACAGCTCGACCCACCAGACGCCGTCGGGCCGGGCCTGGCGGGCGTCGGCGACGGCGCGCAGGGCGAGCCGGGACTTGCCGACGCCGCCCACACCGGTCAAGGTGATCAGTCTCCGCTCGCGCAACAGCCGTTGGAGCAGGTGCAGTTCGGACTGCCTGCCGACGAAGCTCGCCGGTTCCGGCGGCAGGTTTCCCGAGGGTGCCCCGGCGCCGGGCCGGGGTGCGCCGTTCACGGAATCTGGCTGATTGTCATTGACCGAGTACTCACCGAACACGGGAGTATTGTGCGCGATCTTCTTATCCCACCGTGCCGTTAGGGCCGGATCGGTGCCTCCCGGTCATGCGACGAGGGTGATCCGACGCTCGGCGGAGAAGGCTCCCCAGTTGCCGTCGGGGAGCCTGGCCCGCAGCTTCACGGCCCACTCGGTGCCGGTCGGTTCGGCCACGGTGAGGCGGTGTTCCACCCGGCCGGCGGGCACCGCGCCGGCGCCGAACTGGATGACGGTGGTGGGCCGTCCGTTGACGTACAGCTCGTACTCGGCGGTCGCGCGGCCGGTGTCCGGGGCGGTCCAGGTGAGGGTGACCGTGCCCGGTGAGGCGGTCGCGGTGAGGTCGGCGGGTGCGGTGGGCGGCCCGTCGCCGGAGGCGGGCGGCGTGCTGACGTCCACGGCCGGGCCGTCGGGGGAGGAGTTGTCCGCGCCGTCCCGGGCCCGGACCGTGAAGGTGTAGACGGTGTCCGGCTGGAGGCCGGTCAGCGTGGTCTCCTTCTCGCCGGGTCCGGCCGTATGGATGCGCACGCCGCCCTGGTGGACGTCGTACGCCGTGACGGCGGTGTCGTCCGTCGAGGGTGTCCACGACAGCCGGGCGGACCGGGGGCCGGTCGCGCTCGCGGTGGTGGTGGCGGGGGCGGTGGGCGCCAGGCGGTCCTCGGCCTTGGCCTCCGGGGTGGTCGCGAGTGCCGCGGGACCGGCTCCGGAGAGGTTCCCGGCCGCGTCCTCGGCCCGCACCGTGAAGGAGTAGCCGGTCTGCGGGGTGAGGCCGGTGATGTCCACCATGGTCTTCTCGGCCGGGAGTTCCCGTACCAGTCGTCCGCCCTCGAAGACCTGATAGCGCGTCACCCCGGCCCGGTCCGCCGCGGCGTCCCACATGACGTGCACGGAGGTGGCGCTGCCGGCCTGGGCGGTAAGCCCGGTGGGGGTGGGCGGCGGCTCGGTGTCGGGCGCGGTGCACGCGGTGAGGCCCGTGAGGCCGGCGAGGCCGGCGAGGGTCAGCAAGAGGGCGAGCGTGGGGGCGCTGCGTCGCACGGGGTGCCTTCCTCGGCTTCCGTAAAGGTCTAGACATGTATGGCATGGAAGGCGGGAGGGCGACAAGACCTGTGCGCCGGTGACAGGTGACGTGACCCGATTCGTCGACTTCTGATCACGCCTGGCATTATTGCCAGCTCTTTGCAATAACGGATGAACGCGAACAGGGATGTGCAGAGCATGACGGCCCGGACAGTACGGGGAGCGGCCACGGCGACGGTGGCCGCCGCACTCATCACGGGCGTGGCGGCCTGCTCCACCCCCGGATCCGGAGTCGGCGGCGCCGCCGGCGCGGACTCGGTCGTCGTCGGCATCGCGACCGAGCCGGAGAGCCTCAGCCCGCTGCTGGGCTACGGCAAGGACGGCAACTCCAAGATCTTCGACGGCCTGCTCACGCACGACGCGGACATGAAGCTGAAGCCCGCCCTGGCCGAGTCCCTCCCGGACGTCTCCGCGGACGGGCGCACCTACTCCTTCAAGCTGCGCCAGGGCGTGAAGTTCAGCGACGGGGCGCCCTTCTCCGCCAAGGACGTCGTCTTCACCTACACAACGATCCTCGACGCGGGGACGAACAACGCCTCCAAGACCGAGCTGGACGCGATCGGGGCCGTCGAGGCGAAGGGCGAGGACACCGTCGTCTTCACCCTGAAGTACCCCTACGCGCCGTTCGCCGAGCGGACCGTGCTGCCCATCGCCCCCGAGCACATCGCCGGCAGGCAGGACGTCAACAGCGGCGACTTCACCACCCGGCCCGTCGGCACCGGCCCCTACGTGCTCGCCGGCTGGTCCAAGGGCGAGAAGCTCAGCTTCAAGGCCAACCCCGGCTACTGGGGCGGCGAGCCCGCCGTCAAGAAGTTCACCATGGCCGTGGTCAAGGACGACGACGTACGCGCCACCCGGCTGCGCTCGGGCGAACTGGACGGCGCCATCCTGCCGCCGAACCTGGCCGAGGGCTTCGCGAAGGACGCGGCGCGCCGCACCTACGCCGCCAAGACCTTCGACTACCGCACCGTGACCCTCCCGACGCACCACAAGGTCACCGGCGACCTCGCCGTCCGGCAGGCACTGGACATCGCCGTGGACCGTACGGCCATGGTCGACAAGCTGCTGGAGGGCGCGGGCAGGCCCGCCTTCGGCCCGGTGCCCACCGACAGCGCGTGGTTCACCGCCGGCACCGAGCGCCGCCACGACCTCGACCGGGCGCGCAGGATCCTCGACGACGCCGGCTGGAAGGCGGGCGAGGACGGCATCCGCGCCAAGGACGGGGTCCGCGCCTCCTTCCCCCTCTGGTACACCTCCGGCGACAAGATCCGCCAGGACCACGCCCTCGCCTTCGCGTCCGACGCCAAGAAGGCCGGCATCGAGGTCAAGGCCGAGGCGGGGACCTGGGAGGTCATCGAACCCCGGATGAAGACCGAGGCCGTCCTCGCGGGCGGCGGCTCACCGGCCGACCCGGACTTCGACCAGTACCTGCTGCTCACCTCCTCCCTCGGCGGCGACGGCTTCAACAACATGGCCTGGTACGACGATCCGGCCGTGGACGCGGCCCTCGCCGAAGGGCGCCGCAGCGCCGACCCGGCGGTCCGCAAGGCCGCGTACGACACGGTGCAGCGCCGGCTCGCCGAGAACCCGGGCTACGTCTTCCTCACCCACATCGACCACCTCTACGTCGTGAACGACCGGTGGGACGGGCTCGGCACCCAGGTGGAGCCGCACGACCACGGTCTCGGCGCCGGCCCCTGGTGGAACGTCGAGAACTGGAAGCCCCGGCAGAAGCAGAAGTGAGCCCCACCCCGTGACCACCCGCCCCGTCCGCCTCCCCTGGAGGCCGATGGCGCGTATGGCGGGGCGGCGGACCCTGTCCGCCGCACCCGTTCTGCTCGCCGTCACCTTCGGCGTCTTCGCCCTCGCCGCGCTCTCCCCCTTCGACCCGGTCAAGGCCTACGCCGGAACCGCCGGACTCACCGCCTCACAGGCCGAACTCGACCAGCTGCGGATCAACCTCGGCGCCGACCAGCCCCTGACCGCCCGCTGGTGGGACTGGCTGACCTCGGCACTCACCGGCGACCTCGGCACCTCCGCCGTCATGCGCCAGCCCGTGTCCGACGTCATCGCGGAGCGCGTCGGCTGGTCGGCGCTCCTCGCCGCCTGCGCCTTCACGGTCGCGGTACTCGCGGGCACCGCGCTCGGCGTCCTGGCCGCGCGCCGGCCGGGCGGCCCGCTGGACCGTGCCGTCTCCGCGCTCGCCTACACCCTGGAGGCCGCCCCGGCCTTCTGGCTGGCACTGCTCGCCATCTGGTTCTTCTCGATACGGCTCGGCGCACTGCCCTCGGGCGGCCTCACCGACGCCGGCAGCGACACCGTCACCGCCGGGCAGGTCGCCTCCCACCTGGTGCTCCCCGCGCTGGTGCTGGGCGTCTCCCAACTGCCCTGGTTCTTCCTGTACGTCCGTCAGGGCGTGGCCGACGCACTGGACGAGGACCCCGTACGAGGGGCCCGCGCTCGGGGCCTGGCCGAGCGCCGGGTCCTGCTCGGCCACGCCCTGCGCTCCGGAATGCTGCCGATGCTGACGCTGATCGGCTCCCGGGTACCCGAACTGATCACCGGCGCCCTGCTGGTGGAGACCGTCTTCAGCTGGCCGGGCATCGCCGCGGCGACCGTACAGGCGGCCACCGCGGTCGACTTCCCGCTGCTGGCAGCCCTGACGGTGCTGGCCACCGCGGCCGTACTCGCCGGGAACCTGCTGTCCGACCTGCTGTACGGGCTGGCCGACCCCAGGGTGGGCTTCGATGGCTGAGACGATCTGGCGCCCGCAGGGCCGCACCCGGCGTGCCACCCGCACCCTGCGCGTCCGCACCTCCGCCGCCGTCATGGCGGTGATCGTGCTGGCCGTGCTGGCCGTGCCCCCGCTGGCACAGCTGGACCAGCAGGCCGTCGACCTGGCGGCGAAGCTGCAACCCCCCTCGTGGGCCCACCCCTTCGGCACCGACGACGTCGGACGCGACCTGCTGCTGCGGTGCGTCTACGGACTGCGGGTCTCCCTGCTCGTCGGCCTGGTGGCCGCACTGGCCGCCACCGTGATCGGCACCGCGGTGGGCGCGGCCGCCGGTGCGCTCGGCGGCTGGACCGACCGGCTGGCGATGCGCGCGGTGGACACCCTCTCCTCCGTCCCGCACCTGCTCCTGGGCATCTTCGTCGTCGCGGTGTTCCGGCCGGGAGTCTGGCCCGTCGTCGCCTCGGTGGCGGCCACCCACTGGCTCTCGACGGCCCGGATCGTCCGCGCGGAGGTCCTGTCCCTGCGCGGCCGGCCCTACGTGGACGCCGCCGTCTCCGGCGGAGCCTCCCGGTGGCGGGTCGCCGTACGGCACCTGGTGCCCGCCATCCTCCCGCAGGCCGGCCTCGCCGCCGTGCTGATGATTCCGCACGCGATGTGGCACGAGTCCGCCCTGTCCTTCCTCGGCCTCGGACTGCCCGCCCACCAGGCGAGCCTGGGCGGCCTCGTACAGGGCGGACGCGGCTCGCTGCTCGCCGGGGACTGGTGGCCCACCCTCTTCCCCGGCCTGCTCCTGATCGTCCCGACCCTGGCCGTCGCCGGCCTCGCGGGCGCCTGGCGCGACCGCCAGAACCCGCGCCGCCGATCGGAGCTGACCCTGTGACCCCGCCGCCGAACCCTCCGCCCGTGCTCAGCGTCGAGCAGCTCTCCGTCCGTTTCAGCATGCCCGCGGGACGGTATGTGGAGGCCGTCACCAACGCCACCTTCACCCTGGCCCCCGGCGAGAGCCTGGCCCTTGTCGGCGAAAGCGGCTGCGGGAAGTCCGTGCTCGCCTCCGCCCTCCTCGGCCTGCTCCCCGGCAACGCCGAGACCGCCGGATCGGCCCGGCTCGCCGACGGCCTCGACCTGCTGGCCGCCGACGAGCGCACCCTTGCCCGCACCGTACGCGGCCGGCGTGTCGGCCTGGTCCCGCAGAGCCCCGCCGCGCACCTCACCCCGGTCCGCACCGTCCGCGCCCACCTGGAGGAGACCGTCCGCGAACTGGTGGGCCCGGCCGCCGCATCCGACGGACCCGGCCGGCCCGCCCGCCGCGAGCGCCCCCGCCGGACCGCCCTGCGCGCGGCGGCGGAGGCGGCCGCCGGGCGCGCCGCCTTCCCCTCCTCCCACCTCGACCGCCACCCCCACGAACTCTCCGGCGGCCTCGCCCAGCGCGCGGCCACCGCCCTCGCCCTCGTGGGCGAGGCCCCCCTGCTCCTGGCCGACGAGCCGACCACCGGCCTCGACCGCGACCTCGTCGAGCGCACCGTCGACGAGCTGCGCGCCCACACCCGCGCCGACGGCAGGGCACTGCTGATGATCACGCACGACCTGGCCGCGGCCGAGCGGATCGCCGACACCGTCGCCGTCATGTACGCGGGGCGGATCGTCGAGATCACCCCGGCCGCCGCCTTCTTCGGCGGCCCCGGGCCCCGCCACCCCTATGCCCGCGGCCTCCTCGACGCCCTCCCCGAACGCGCCTTCACGCCCGTCCCCGGGGCGCCGCCCGAACTCGGCGCGCTCCCGCCCGGCTGCGCCTTCGCCGCCCGCTGCGCCGCCGCCGACCCGCTCTGCCGCACCCGGCGGCCCGCGCTCACCGAAGGGGTGGCCTGCCACCATGCTTGAGCTCAAGGACATCACCGCGGGCTACGACCGCCGCGCCCCCGCGGTCAGGGGTGCGCACCTCACCCTGCGCCCGGGGGAGTCCCTCGGCCTGCTCGGGCCGAGCGGCTGCGGCAAGTCCACCCTGGCCCGGGTCGCCGCCCTGCTGCACCGGCCCGACCGGGGGACCGTGACCCTCGACGGCCACGCCGTGACCGGCTTCTCCCACCGCGCCCCGCGCTCCCTGCGCACCGCGGTCGGCGTCGTCTTCCAGCAGCCGCGGCTCGCCGCCGACCCCCGCCTGCGGCTGCGCGACCTCGTCGCGGAACCGCTGCGGGCGACCGGCCGGCGTACGGAAGCGGCGGCGCGGGTGGCCGAGTTGGCGGACCGGGTGGGCCTCGGCGCGGACCTGCTCTCCCGCCGCCCCCACGAGGTCAGCGACGGCCAGCTGCAACGTGCCTGCCTGGCCCGCGCCTTGGCGCTGCGGCCACGCTGGCTGGTCTGCGACGAGATGACCGCGATGCTGGACGCCTCCACCGCGGCGGCCCTGGTCGGGGTCGTCGAGGACTACCGCGCCGAGACGGGTGCCGGGCTCCTCGCGGTGGGCCACGACCCGGTGCTGCTGGGGCGCTGGTGCGGGCGTACGACCCACTGGAACGAGATCGTCAAGGACTGACGCCCGTCACGGACGGTCAACACCCGTACGGCGGACACGTCGTTCGCCCGGAAGCACCCGGTTCTGCGCCACCATGACGGTGACTCAGGAGGTCTCGATGGTGCTGTCCCTCTCCGTGGTCGTCCTGCTCCTCATCCTCGCCTGGATCTTCCTGCGCAGTGGCGGGCTGAAGTTCTCGCACGCCCTCGTCTGCGTCCTGCTCGGCTTCTATCTCGCGAGCAGCAGCATGGCCGCGACCATCCACGACGGCCTCACGGCCACCGCGAACGCCGTCTCCAGCCTCAACCCCTGACCGATCGTCGCGCCTTCGTGCATCATCCGGCGCGTGCACGGACCCCTCGGCGGCGCGATCAAGCGTCTGGCAGCGGCGCGATGTGATACACGCCGACGCGGCGGGCATCGCCCCCCTCGGGGCCGCTCGACGGAAACCCCGGGTGACCGGCGAGAGGACCGCGGCCCTCGGCGGGGAACGCGCAGTTTGCATGGCCGCCGCGTCACATCCCGCTCAAGAACGCCCCTCTTCGGATGGCGTGGGCGCCCAGGGGCGGTGACCCGGCCGGCCCTTCCCGCAGCCGGTCGACCACCGCCAACCGCGCCTCCACGTCCAGGCTCCACAGCCGTACGGTGCCGTCCGTGCTGCTGCTCGCCACCGTCCCCCCGTCGGGGGCGAAGGTGACGCCCCACACCGCGTTCGTGTGTCCGGCCAGCGCCGCCAGCGCGCGTCGGCCGGCCACGTCCCACAGCCGCACGGTGCGGTCGTTGCCGCTGCTCGCCAGCGTGCGGCCGTCGGGGGAGAAGGCGATGCCCCGCGCGGAGCCGGTGTGGCCGGCCAGCGCCGCCTCGAAGCGGTGCCGCCGCGCGTCCCACAGCCGTACGGTCCCGTCGTTGCCGCTGGTGGCGAGCGTCCGCCCGTCCGGGCTGAAGGCCACGCCCCGGACCGCACCCGTATGGCCGGTGAGGGCGGCCAGCGGCCTGCGTCCCGCCACGTCCCACAGGCGGACGGTCAGATCGTCGCCGGCGCTCGCCAGGATGCGCCCGTCCGGGCTGAACTCCACGTCGTTGGCGAAATCCGTATGCCCGCTGAGCGTGGCCAGCCGACGGCGCGAGGCGACGTCCCACAGCCGGACCGTGCCGTCGGAGCCGGCCGAGGCCAGCGTCCGCCCGTCCGGCGAGAAATCCACCGCGAACACGGTCCCGCCCTGGCCGGCCAGCGTGGCCGACGGGCCTCCCGCCGCGACGTCCCACAGCCGGACCGTGCCGTCGGATCCGGCCGAGGCCAGCGTCCGCCCGTCCGGCGAGAAATCCACCGCGAAGACCGTCTCGCCGTGCCCTTCGAACGCGGCCACGACCCGGCGCCCGGCCACGTCCCACAGCCGCACCACGTGATCCGCCTCCGCGGTGGCCAGCAGCTTCCCGTCCGGGCTGTACGCGGCGTGCCAGATCTCCGTGAACGGCCGTGACGCCAGCACCGCGCCCCGCAGGTCCCAGAGCACCACCGACTGGTCGAACCCGGCGGTGGCCACGAGCGCGCCCCGGCTGTCCACGGCCACCCCGAGCACGTAGTCGGTGTGCCCGGCGAGCGTCGCCGTCAGCCGGCCGCCCGCGACGTCCCACAACCGGGTCGCGCCGTCTCCGCCCGCGCTGATCACCGTCGTCCCGTCCGGTGTGAAGGCGACGCCGTTGACGTCGTCACTGTGCCCGGTCAGCGTGGCCGTCGTACGGCGCCCGGCCACGTCCCACAGCCTGACGGTCCGGTCGACGCCCCCGGAGGCGACCGTACGGCCGTCCGGGGCGAACGCCGCGCCCAGTACCTCGTCGGTGTGCCCGGACAGCACGGCCAGCGGCGCGGCCTCCACCGGATCCCACAGCCGTACGCTCCGGTCGGCGCCGGCCGAGACCAGCGCCCGCCCGTCCGAGGCGTACGCCAGGGCGTTGACCTGCCCGGTGTGCCCGGCCAGGGAGGCGACGGCGCGGTACTCCCCGGTGGTCTCCCACAGCCGTACCGTCCCGTCCGGGCAGCCGGTCGCCAGGGTCCGCCCGTCCGGCGCGAAGGCCACCGTCCGCGAGCCCGTCGTGCTCGCCGGGAGCACCGCCTTCGTACGGCCGTCGGCGGTGTCCCAGAGCCGGGCCGGCCCGTCCGTGGAGACCGCCGCGAGGGTCCGGCCGTCGGGGCTCACGGCGACCGTGCGGACCCGCCCGGCCATCGTGAACGTCGCGGTCGTCCGCCGGTCGGACACCCGCCGCAGGGTCACCGTCCCGTCCGAACTGCCCGTCGCCAGCATGCCGTTGTCCGGTCCGAAGGCCACCGTGTTGACCGGCCCGCCGTGCCCGCCCAGACGGGCCACGAACGGCTGCGACTGCGTGCTGAGCAGCGCCCCGCGCGCCTCGCTCGTCCGCGCGGTCCGGTACGCGTCGCCGGCGAGCAGCATCGAGGCCTCCGGCTGGCCCGCGGCCAGCGCCGCCGACTGCAGGGCGAGCGCCCGTGAACGGGCGATCCGTTCCTGGCCGAGCGCGCCCGCGCGCTGCTGGTACGCCAGCCCGCCGGCGCCCACGGCCAGGACCAGCAGGACGGCCAGCGTGGCCAGCATCCACCGGCGCAGCCGCGCCTGGCGGGAGGCCTGCCGCTCGCGGCCGTCCTGCGCCGCCCGGCTCTCCCGCAGGAAGGCCGCCTCCCGGGGCGCGAGCCGCGCTCGTCCGTCGAGTTCGTCCGCCCAGGAGCGGGCCGTCTCCAGCCGCGTCCCCCGGTAGAGCGCCGACGGATCGCGGCCTTCGCGCTCCCACTCGGCCGCGGCGTGGGCCAGCTGCTGGTGGATCAGCAGCCCCGCCCGGTCGGCGCGGATCCATCCGCGCAGCCGCGGCCAGGCGTGCAGCAGGGCCTCGTGGGTGATCTCCACGGTGTCGCTGTCCATGGTGATCAGGCGGGCCCGTACGAAGGCGTCGAGCGCGGCCGCGGCCGGGCCGGCGTCGGCCAGCTGCTCCATGAGGGCCGTGCGGCTCATCCGCCGGCGTGTCGCTCCCGTACCGTCGGCGACGTGCACCAGCCGCACCAGGACGCGGCGGAGGGTGTTCTGCTCGGCGGGGTAGAGGCGGCCGAACGCCTCCTCGGCGGTCCGGGCGACGGCCCCCTGGATGCCTCCGGTGCGCTCGTAGCCGGCGACGGTCAGGGTGGCGCCCTCGCGCTGGCGCCAGGTGGCCATCAGCGCGTGGGAGACCAGGGGCAGCGCGCCGGAGGGCGTCGTCCCGCCGGGCGGGTCGTCGCGCGGGCCGACGTCGCGCAGCAGCAGGGGGACCAGCCCCGGTTCGAGGGCGAGACCGGCGAGCCGGGCCGGCCGGGTGATCGATTCCCGCAGCTCCGCGGGCGACATCGGCGGCAGGACGAACAGCCCGCCGGTGAAGACCGGCCCCAGCTCCGGCAGGTCCAGGCAGTTGCCGGAGAAGTCGGCCCGTACGCCGAGCACCACGACGGCCGGATCGTGCGCGGTCGGCTCTGGGCCCGGTACCGCCAGCGCGCAGAGTACGCGTACGAACGCCCGCCGCTCGTCCTCGTCGGTGCAGAGGGTGAACAGCTCCTCGAACTGGTCGACCAGCAGCACCGGACGCAGCGGCGGCGCGGGCAGGCCCGGATCAGCCGCCGGGGGCGGCTCCGACAGCCGGTGGACCGCTTCGAGCAGGGCGTGGGGACGCTCCCGCAACTCCCTTGCCGTGATGCCGGGATCGCCGCCCAGCACCTTCGCGGCGCGGCCGAGCAGTTCCTCCAGCGGCTGGGCGGTGGGGGTGAACCTGACCACCGGCCAGGTGTCGGCGCCCGGCATCGGGAAGCCGCCGCCCCGCAGGACCGGTACGAGGCCGGCGTTCAGCAGGGAGGACTTCCCGGCGCCCGACGGGGCGACGAGCACCAGGGGCCCGGCGCCGATCCGCTCGAAGACCCGTTCGGCCAGCTCGGCGGTGGCCCGCTCCCGGCCGAAGAACCAGCGGGCGTCCCGTGCGGTGAAGGCGGGCAGGCCGCGGTAGGGGCACTCGCCCTCCGCCCGCGGCCCGGCCACGGCGACGCCGCCGGAGGCGGCACCGCCCTCGGACGCCTCGGCTTCCCGGGCCATCCGCAGCAGTTCACCCCCCGCCCGCAGGACGTCATCGCAGCGCCGCGCGACATCGACGGTCACCCGCTTCGAGCCGGTCTCGATCTTGCTCAGATAGCCCTTGCTGTAGTGCGTCTCGCGCGCGAGGTCAGCGAGGGACAGGCCGCGTTGCAACCGCAGACGTCTCAGCTGGGCAGGGAAGGGCCGCGCGGTGTCGTCGGACTCCCGCAGCTGGTCGGTCTTGCGCCGACGGTCCGGATCCCCCAAAACATCCCCCATGGCAGGTGCCCAGGCAGCGAGATGGCGTCGCCCAGGCTACCGCGCGAGGCGGCCGGAAATGGGAGCTTCCAGCCGGTATGACGAGCACAGGAACGGCCGGAGCCGCCGTGCGGCGACTCCGGCCGTCCTCCTCGCGGGGGGCGTCAGCGGTTGAGGCGGATCGAGTTGATCGGCGTGAGGTCGGCGTACACACCGGTCTTGGCGGCGATGGTGCTGCCGCAGCCCGCGCCGCCCGAGCCGGTGCACAGGTTTGCGGTCGCACCGCCGTACTGGTTGTTGAGCACCCAGTGATGCCCGAACTGGTTGCTGAGGTTGTGCGCCCCGTACCGGTAGAAGACGTGCGTCGGCTTGACGGCCGGGTTCTGGTTCTGAGGGTAGATGCACACCGCCCCGTCCGGGCATCCCGCCCAGGTGTCGACCGGCTTGGCCTCCACCGAGGCGCTGAGTGCGATCACCGCGACGACGGACGTGGCGAGAGCGGCGGCGCCGCGGAACAGCTTGCGCATGGTTTCCCCTTGCGGTTCGTGCCTCGTGCTGACGGCTCCAGCCTGGCGCCGCCCGGGCGCCGGGGTCGACGGGTTGCCCGTTGCCCCTCCCGAGGGGGACCGGGAAACCCCGCGTGGCCTGCACCGTTGCAGGCCAGAGGGCAACAGCGCGGGGGGGTGCGGGCCGCCGGACCCGCCTGCGGTACGACGATCCACTCTCCGGGCGTCAAAATGCGGCCGTTTGCCCACGGCATGCGTCGATCCGCTCACCCAGTGTGGCGATTTGTCGCAATCGCCCATAAATTCTGCATGGTGACGAACCGACAACTCAAGTCCCTCACGTGCATCGCCGTCGTCATGGCCGCCGGCTTCGGCCTCTTCGCGCCACCCGCATCCGCGGCCGGACACCGAGTGCGCCCGGGCGACTCGATCCAGGACGCGGTGGACTCCGCGCGGCCGGGCGACATCATCACCGTGATGCCGGGCGCCTACTACGAGAACGTGCTGATCACGAAGAGGCTGACGCTGCGCGGGTGGGGAGAGCGGACGGTGATCAAGCCGCCTGCCGCCACGACCCTGCCCGCCACGCCGAAGGCGTCCGGACGGGCCGCCCTCGCCTGCTCGCAGGCCGACACCGGAATCTGCGTCATGGGTACGGAGGAGCATCCCGTCACCGGTGTCGAGATCCGCGCGCTGACCGTGTCCGGCTTCAAGCGGAACGGCATCTGGGCCTCGTACACCGACCGCCTGAGCGTCGAGCGCGTGATCTCCGAGAACAACAGCACCTGGGGCATCGCCCAGGAACGGTCCACCCGCGGCTTCTTCCGCGACAACATCGCCCGCGACAACGCCGAGTCGGGCATCTTCATCGCCAACACCGTCGCGCGCGAGGGCGGCGCCACCGACACCCGGGGCGCCGTGATCCGCGGCAACAGGCTGACCGGCAACCGGATCGGGGTCACGGTCAGGCGCGTCCGGAACCTCACCGTCAGCGGCAACCACCTCACCGGCAACTGCGGCGGCGTGTTCGTCGTCGGCGACGAGGGTGAGCCCGGCGCCGGGGACCTGACCATCCGCGGCAACCGCATCCACGAGAACAACAAGTTCTGCAAGGGCAACAGCCGCCTCCCCGACATCCAGGGCGTCGGCGTCGTCCTCACCGGCGCCGAAGAGACGGTCGTGCGTTCGAACTCCATCCGGGGCAACGTCGGATCGTCCCCGCTGTCGGGCGGCATCCTGCTGTTCAAGAGCTTCGTGGGTGCGACGAACACCGACAACGTCATCGAGGACAACGTGGTGCGGGACAACCTGCCGTACGACCTGGCCAACCAGGGGACCGGATCGGGCAACCGGTTCCTCGACAACCGGTGCGACACCTCCGTGCCGGCCGGCATGTGCTGACCCGTGTCCCCCCTCATCAGGAGAATCGAGCCCGCATGACCACGGTGAGTTCCACCCCCGCCGCCACCCCCGCCGCCACCCCCGCGCCCGTCCCCGCCCCGAACGCCGGCCCCCCGCACACGCCCCCGCCGGCCATGCGCCTGCGCGAGCTGGCCTTCGGCGCGGCCGTCGCCGCCGCCGTACGCGCCGCCGCGCGACTCAAGGTGGCCGACGCCCTCGGGGAGGCGCCCGCCACCCCCGCCGAACTCGCGACCGCGGTGCACGCGGAACCGAAGCCCCTGCAACGACTGCTCCGCGCCCTGTCCTGCTACGGGATCTTCGCCGAGACCGAGGACGGCAGCTTCGTCCACACGGACATGTCGCGGCTGCTGCGCGAGGACGACCCGCACAGCCTGCGCTACATCTCCCTGTGGTGCACGGAACCCTGGACCTGGCAGGCGTGGCCGCGGCTCGACGACGCCGTCAGCACCGGCGGGAGCATCTTCCACGACCTCTTCGGCAAGGGGTTCTTCGACTACCTGCACGAGGACGCGCACGAGTCGGCGCACGTCTTCAACCGCGCCATGACCACCTCCAGCATGCAGTCGGCACTGGACGTCGCGGACCTCCTCGACCTCACCGGCGTCTCGGTCGTCGCGGACATCGGCGGCGGCCAGGGACACGTCCTGGCCAGCCTGCTGGAGAAGCACCCGACGGTACGCGGGCACCTGCTCGACCTGCCCGGCGTGGCCGCGAAGGCCGATCCCCGGCTGCGTGACGGCGGCCCCCTCGCCGACCGGACCGCCATCGTCCCCGGCGACTGCCGCGAGGCCGTCCCGGTCGACGCCGACCTCTACATCATCAAGAACATCCTCGAATGGGACGACGAGAGCACCCGCAGGACCCTGCGCAACGTCGTCGCCGCGGCCCGCCCCGGAGCCAGGGTCGTCGTCATCGAGAACCTCGTCGACGACACCCCCTCGATGCGGTTCACCACGGCCATGGACCTGATGCTGCTGCTCAACGTCGGCGGGGCGAAGCACACCGAGGAGAGCCTGCGCACCCGTCTGGCGGACGCCGGACTCCTGCTCGGTGACGTCCGCCCCGTCAACGCGTACCTGCACGCCTTCGAGTGCACCGTGCCCGGGTGATCCCGGCCGACGCGCACCACGACGCCCCGGTACCGGCGGTCGGCCGGTGCCGGGGCGTCGTCATGCGTGCCGGGCGGCGGCGCCCGTCCGCCCCGGCGCGTCAGGTTCCGGCCGTCAGGGCGTCGTTGACGAGGTCGAGGAACTCGCGCGGCGACTTGCACTGGTCCGCACCCGCGGGCAGGGGCCGGCCGTGCCGGTTCTCCAGCTCGCCGACGATACCGAGCAGGCCCAGGGAGTCCAGCCCCCACTCGTCGAACTTCGCATCGGGCCGGGCCGCCATGACGGCGGGATCGACGGAGATGCCCGCACCCTTCTTCATCAGCGCGGCCAGCTCTTCCACGGTCAGTCGGTCGGTCATGGCGGGCTTCTCCTCAGGCTCGGGCCGGCGAACGCCGGTCGGTGATCAGGCGCATCTCGGAGCGCTCCAGGAAGAGCGAGATCTCCTGGTGGGTGGTGGGGACGCCGTCCTTGGCGCTGTCGAGCAGCCGTGCGAGCACCGCCGCCTTGTGGCCGCCCTCGACGCCGAGCGTCAGGGCCGGCCGGGCGTCGTGCGGTCCGCGCAGGTCGAGGAGGCGGACGACGATGTCGTCGCGCTGGAAGACGGTGCTCGCCTGGATGGGGCTCGTCGCGTCGTCCACGGCCGCCTCGTCCTGTGCGGCGAGCAGCCGGGCGAGTTCCGTGCCGCACCCCTTCTTGGCGGGATAGAACAGCGCGTGCCGCCCGAGCTCCGCGCCGTCGCCCCCGCCCGCCGCCACATGGTGCACGGCGGGCAGCGCCGCCCGGGTGAAGAAGGTCCGGGCGGAACCGGGATCGCTGAGATCGCGGTCCTGCTCCAGGTACGGGTTGATGGCCTCCTCCAGTGCCCTGACCCCGGGCTGCAGGGCCACGTGGCGCAGCGCCGCGAGCAGGTCGCCCTCGACCTCCAAGGCCCGTACGACGCGGTTGCCGTGCATGAAGAGCGAGGTGCGGCGCAGCCGGGTGTTCTCGTCCACCTGCGCCTCCGGTGAGGTGTATCCGCTCAGCAGCTCCGCCACGACGGGCTCGCTGCCCGGCTTGACCGTGAAGGTCAGGGCGTGGCGGACCACGCCGTCCCCGCGCCGCGGGGCGACCTGGAGGCGGCCCCTCGCCCGGTCCGGGCCGTCCGCCGAAGCGGATGCGGCAGCGGCGGCGAAGGGGGTACCGGCGGACGGGCCGGGGGAGAAGGCCGCGGCGGCGCCGGGACCGTGGTCCCTGCCGGTCTCCCGCAGCACGCTGAACCGCAGCGAGCGGGTGTCGCGTACGCAGCCGTGGAGCGGCTGGACCGACGCGACGTGCTCCTCGCTGTTGACCCAGGCCAAGAACCGCGGTGCGCTCTCCCATTCACTGGTGATCAGCCACTGCGACGGATTCTCGATCGACTGGCACAGCTCGTCCCGGATGTGCCCGGGGACGGAGGAGACCTGCTTGTGGAGGTCCTCGTAGACCTCCAGGAACTGGTTCTGCGCACCGTCGTACAGATCCAGCAGCAGCACGACCCGAAGCCTCGAGTCGTCGAAGGCGGACTGGGATATCCGTTCCGACAAGGTTGTCATCGTTCACACTCCTTCGAGACCACACGGTCGCCACGGGGCGGCGCCACCCGAACCGATCGTGGTCCGGTAGCCCCGTCGGCGCGAGAGGAGAGAACCAAGCGGGTGAACGAGCGAGGGAACCCCCGTCGTAGAGGGCATGGAAGAGCCATGAAGGAAAACGTCGACCACCGCGTCCCGGTCCTCATCGTGGGCGGCTCGCTGGTGGGCCTGTGCACCTCGCTGTTCCTCGGCCGTCACGGCATCACGCACATGCTGGTCGAGAAGCACGCGGGAACCTCGCTGCACCCGCGTGGACGCGGTATCAACGTCCGCACCATGGAGCTGTTCCGGGTCGCCCGCGTCGAGGACCCGATCCGTGAGGCCGCCTCGGTCCTGGCGGACAACCACGGCATCCTGCAGGGCGGCTCCCTGACCGGTGACGACCAGAAGTGGCTGTTCGAGCAGATCGACCCGGGGGGCGCACTGGCGCGGTTCAGCCCTTCGACCTGGTGCCTGTGCAGCCAGAACGACATCGAGCCGGTGCTGATGTCCGTCACCCCCACGCTCGGGGCGGACCTGCGGTTCTCCACCGAACTGCTCTCCTTCGAACAGGACGAGAGCGGGGTCACCGCGCTCGTCAAGAACCGCGAGACCGGCGAGCACAGCACGGTGCGCGCCGACTACCTGGTCGCCGCCGACGGGCCGCGCAGCCCCGTGCGGGAACAGCTCCGGATCGGCCAGAGCGGTCCCGGCGACCTCTTCCACAACGTGAGCATCACCTTCCGGTCCCGGATGCTCGCGGATGTGATCGGCGACCGGCGCTTCATCGTGTGCTACCTCACCAAGACGGACGCCGACGGGGCCCTGCTGCCCGTCGACAACCGGGAGCGCTGGGTCTTCCACGCGCCGTGGCACCCCGACCGCGGCGAGACGCTGGAGGACTTCACCGACGAACGCTGCGTGGCGCACATCCGGCGGGCCGTCGGCGCACCCGACCTGGACGTCGAGATCACCGGGAAGGCGCCGTGGCACGCCGCCGAGCGCGTCGCCCAGCGGTACGCGGCCGGCCGGGTCTTCCTGGCCGGCGACTCCGCCCACGAGATGTCCCCCACCGGGGCGTTCGGCTCCAACACCGGCATCCAGGACGCGCACAACCTCGCCTGGAAGATCGCCGCGGTACTGGACGGCGCCGCCGGACCGGGGTTGCTGGAGACGTACGAGTCCGAGCGGCTGCCGGTGGCACGGGCGACGAGCGAACGGGCCTCGGCCCGTTCGGCGGAGCACAGCCACCCGGGGTACGAGCCTGACCCGGAGACCGTTCCCGAGCCCGTCGCCGCAGCGCCCGCGCGGGGTGGCGGCGGCCGGCAGAACGGGGTCCTCGCCGTGGCCATGGGCTACCGGTACGGCCAGGGCGCGGTGGTGGGGGCCGACCCGGACCTGCCGGTCGTGCCCGAGCGGATGCGGCTGTGCGGGGAACCGGGCACGCGCGCCCCGCACCTGTGGCTCCGCGACCCGGCGGCGGGGGCGCGCAGGTCGACCGTCGACCTCTACGAGCGGTCCTTCGTCCTGCTCAGCTCCGAGGGCACACCGTGGAGCGGAGCGGCGGGCTCGGTCGCCAAGCGGATGAACGTACGCCTGGACGCCTACGCGATCGGCACCGGCCCGGAGGCCGACCTGATCCCGGAGGACGGCGGTGACTGGGCCGAGGCGCACGGCGCCACCGCGTCCGGAGCGGTCCTCGTCCGCCCGGACGGCTTCGTGGCCTGGCGCTCACCGGACGCCGTGGCGGACCCCGAATCCGTCCTGTACAAGGTCCTGACCACCCTCCTGGACCGCTACTGACCCCCGCCCGCCCCGCCGCAGGCACGCAAGGGCGCCGCCCCTACGCAAACCCGCGGGAGCGGCGCCCTCGTACGCGCGGGGCACCGTTCAGGCGGGGGGTGGGGGGACGGTGTGGGCCTGGGCGTGGGGGTGGTGGCCGGTCGGGGTGTCGGTGAGGCTCGTGACGTGGTCGGTGATCATGTCGAGGATGGCCGACACGACGTCGGCGTCGCCGAGGACGAGGTGGTTGAGAGTCAGCCCGTCCGTCATGGCGGCCAGGTAGCGGGCCAGTACGGGTACCGGTACGCGCAGCTCGAAGGGCATGAGACGGCGGAGCTGCTCGATGAGCTCGGTGTAGGTGTCGGAGTACAACTCGTACTGGCGTCGCGCCAGGTGCTCGAACCCGGGCCGGCGCAGGGCGTACTGCGTGAGCTCGTAGGTGAGCATGTGCTCGCCCGGGTTGGCTGCGACGTGGTCCCAGTACGCCTGGAAGCCGGCCCGGATGGTCTCCCGGAGGGTGGCCCTGGGCCGGATGGCCTCCCTCGCCACGGTGATGCCGTGCTCGGTGATCGCGACGATGACCGATTCCAGCAGGGCCTGCTTGGAGTCGAAGCAGTAGTGGAAGACGCTCAGGGACACGCCGGCCTCGGCGCAGATCGAGCGCGTCGTCGCCCGGGCGACGCCGTCGCGGGCCATCACGCGGATCGCCGCCTCGGTCAGCTGGCGGCGTCGCTCGGCCGACGGCATGCGTGCCATGGGCGTTCGTTCCCTTCGTTCCGTTCGCTGCTGTGCGCGGGGGTGCGGTGGTGCGGGGGTGCAGGCGTGCAGGCGTGGGAAAGGCGGCCGGGGCCGGCCGGATCGGCGGATCCGGCCGGCCCCGGCCCGGGGGATGTCGGCGGCGTCAGCTGCTGTAGACGCCGACTTCGTAGAGCGAGTAGCCCCACTTGGTGCCGCGCTGCACGCCGTGGACGCGTACGTAGCGGGCCGTGGTGCCGGTGAACAGCGCCGTGTCCAGACCGCCGTCACCGGTGGTGGTGGACCACGCGGACTGCCAGTTGGCGCCGTCGTTCGACAGTTCGATGCGGTAGGCCTGCCCGTGCGCCCGCTCCCAGTCGAGCGTGACGCGCCCCACCAGATTGGCCGCGCCGAGGTCGATCTGGATCCACTGGTCGTCGCTCCAGTCGCTCGCCCAGCGGGTGCTCGTGTTCCCGTCGACGGCCCGGGACGGGGCGTAGCTGGTGAAGGGGTTCCACTCGGCCGAGCTGGCCGCCGTGGAC
Source organism: Streptomyces sp. NPDC060232 (assembly GCF_042726555.1). Taxonomy (NCBI): domain Bacteria; kingdom Bacillati; phylum Actinomycetota; class Actinomycetes; order Kitasatosporales; family Streptomycetaceae; genus Streptomyces; species Streptomyces sp. NPDC060232. The sequence continues at coordinate 163,714 of NZ_JBHXAG010000016.1, forward strand.
GCGCCCGCGGCGAGGTTCACGGCGGCCTTGTGCTTCTCGGACGAACCCCAGGTGGTGAGGTACGACTCCGCTCCGCGGAAGAGGTCGTCGACCACGTCCTGGCCGCCGACGTTGCGGATGTCCTCGATCCAGTCCGGGACCAGGCCGTAGTGCGAGGCGCCGTCGGTGTTGAGGTCCCAGGTGCGCTGTCCGGTGGTCTGCTTGTCGATGACGGAGCCGCCGTCGACGCTGCGGAACGGGTAGCGCACCGGGTTCGGGGTGTCGGCCCCGCGGGGGCCGGGCCAGCCGCCGACGCCGTTCATGTCGGTGCCGTAGCCGTAGCCGACGTTGTACTTGTCGCGCAGGGCGTTCTTGGCCTTGGCCTCCGCACTGAAGCCCTCGGCCCCGCTCATGTACTGGGCGACGAACCCGCCGAGCTTGTAGAGCCGTTCGGTCCAGTTGTCGTCCATCCAGCTGTGCGAGGAGATGACGCCCGGATAGGACTCGGCCTCCAGGATGTCGAAGGCCCGGCCGGCGGCCTTGACGCTCATGTGGTCGATCTCCAGCATCATCTTGCGTTTCATCATGCCGCGCACCGCGTACTCGCCGAGCTCGGTCAGGCCGCGGGTGTTGCACTGCGCGTCCGCCGCGTACGAGGGCACGGACACGCCCGCCGGAAGCTCCTTCTGCGCCTGGGGGGCGGCCGCGAGCCCGATGGGGTTGTCGTGCTGCGGACCGGTGCACTTCTCCGTCTTCCAGAAGGTGCCGGTCGACAGGAACTGGCCCACGTTGATCGCGGTGCCGAGCGCGCCCTGGTCGAAGCGGACGCCGCACAGGGCGTTGTCGAACTTGTGGCAGAGGAACATGCTGCGCACGCCCAGCTTGTGCAGTTCGTCGAGGCCGCGGTCGACGTCCTCCTTGCTGCACTGCGCGATGTCGAGGATCTGCTTGCAGCCGAACGGCTCGGAGGTCTCGACGCCCAGGACGACGGCCAGCTTGCCCTGCTTGACGACCTCGCGGGCCTGGGCGGAGTCGGTGACGATGCGGAACCAGCCCTTTCCGGGCCCGCCGTACATCTTGTCGATGTAGGCCTGCATGTCGTACGTCTTCTGCGCTTCGAGCCGGATGGCGGTCATCTCGTCGCAGCTGCGGTCCTTGAAGAAGTAGACCGAGCAGATCACGCCGTTGGTGACGAGGTCGTTGACGAGCACGCGCTGGCCGCCGCGCCAGGCGCGTTCCACCCAGGCGTAGTAGTTCTGCTGGTGGGTCAGCGAGTCGTGGTCGGGCCAGTCCTTGAAGGTCGGCCAGCCGTTCGGGTCGTGCTTGCCGTCGCCGCCCTTGGTGATGAAGTCGAAGATCGCCAGGGTGCCGTCGGGGTAGTGCTCGGGGCAGTCCTTGAGCGCGTCGGCCACGCCCAGTTCGGAGAAGGGCTTGCCGCAGATGAGGCGGCCGCCGAAGCCCTCGTTGGACATCAGGTGGTCGTGCGCGTCGACGAAACCGCGCACCCGGCCCTGGGAGTCGGTGCCCTTGAAGGGCTCGCCGGTGATGTTGATGTCGGAGTCGGGTGCGGGCCGCGCCACCGGATTCCACCAGCCGGGGTCGGCGGCGGAGCTGGGCACGGGGCCGAGCACCATCGCCACCACGGCGAGGAGCAATGACAGGACCGCGAGGGGGCTGCGCCTGGGGTGCGTGTGTCGGGAAATGGTCATCACTCACGTCTTCGGTCAGCGGATGGCGCGGTGGAGGAACCGGACCCGTTCGGGGACGCGACGGCCACACGGGAGCGCCTGACTTGTCATGAACCCGCAAACGGTGGTCCGAGAATCGCCACTGGCGCCGACAGAGTCAAGAGTCCGGGACGGATGACCTGATGATTCGTCAGTAGCGCCGGGTGCGCCGTCCGTGCCGTCTGCGGGAGGGCCTGCACGGACGGACGGATGGTCGGACGTGTAGGCAGGCAGGGCCCGGCGTGGCCGGTGGGCGGGGGAGGCCGCGACGGCCTACCGTCGAGCCATGAGTGCCATGGCGGTCGTGTACGAGGTCGAGGACCCGGTGGCGGCGCACCCCGGCGGGATCGCGGCAGGCGGCGGTGAGGCGGCGGTCGTGCGCGTGCACGCGGCGCCGGCGGCGCCCGGGAGGCCCGGCGTCCCCGGCCCGCGGACCTTCTGCGGCAGGGACACCTTCGCCATGCGGGCCGCCGGGCAGCCCGCCGGGCAGCCCGGCGCGATGTGGTACGACGCGCAGTACGCGGACCGGGTCTGCCCGGCGTGCGACGACGCGGTGGGCACCGACTGAGGAGCCGGGCGGACGCCGTCCGGAGGGCGGGCGCCGTCCGGACGGCGGGCGGGCGTCAGCGCGCGTTGTGCTCGGGCAGGTCCATCTCGGCCGGGGCGAAGCCGAAGCCGCGCGCTCCCTTCTTCTCGGTCTGCTTCCCGCAGAACGCGGCTTCCAGGGTGCCGCCGAGTGCCGTGTTGGCCGCGCCCCTGTTCGAGGTGTTCGCCATCGCGGAGAGGCTGCGCCGCCCGTCGCGCGTGGAGAAGGCGTAGGTGTAGAAGCCCTGCACCGTGCCCGTGTGCCCGTAGACCGACGTGCCGCAGGAGAGGTCGTAGCGACGCAGACCCAGTCCGTAGAACCGGGTGTTCGTGGTGTCGGTCGGGGTCGCGGTGACCATGGCGTCCAGCAGCCGGGGCGGCAGCAGCCGGCCGCCGAGCAGCGCCGACGTGAAGGTGTTCAGATCGGCCGGGCTGGAGATCACCGCACCGGCGGACTGCGCCCACGACACGGTCTGCTCGGTGGAGTCGACCAGCGGCGCGCCCGCCTCGTCGGGGTGCAGGTAGCCGCGGGCGTGCAGGCCCTTGATCTTGGTGCCGGGGTGCACGTACGTGGTGCTGCGCAGGCCCAGCGGCTTGAAGATGCGCCGCTCGTACTCCTTGCCCACCCGGTTGCCGGTGGCCTTCTCGATCAGCATGCCGACGACGACGAAGTTGGTGTTCGAGTACTTGTACGCGACGCCGGGCTCGGTGGTCCTGGGCTCGCGCAGCGAGAGGTCCAGCAGCTCCTGGTAGCTGAACACCCGGTTGCGCACGGCCTCGAAGCCGGGGACGGTGTGCTCGAACATGGCGTCGGTGTAGTCCGCCAGTCCGCTGCGGTGGGTCAGCAGGTGGCGCACGGTGATCCGGTCGTCGGGCAGCAGGCCGGGCAGGTAGCGGTTGACCGGCGTGTCCAGGTCGATCTTCTTCTCGCCGACGAGCTGGAGCAGGACCACGGAGGAGAAGGTCTTGCTGACGCTGCCGATCCGGAAGCGGGCCTGCGGGTCCATGGCCGCGCCCGTGCTCTTGTCGCGTACGCCGACGGCCCGCGTACGGACGCCGTCGGGGCCGCTGAAGCGGGCCATGGCGCCGGGCGCACCGGCGGCCGTGGTGTTGCGCAGCGCCTGGGTCAGCGCTTCGAGATCGGGGGCGGTCCCGGCCGCCTGGGCGGTGGTCGCGGGGGCGACGGCGGCCGTCACGGCGAGCAGGGCGGTGGCCAGGGCGAGACGTCGGTTCACGGGCAGCGGCACGGTGTTCCTCTGGTCGGTGGTCAGTCGGCGGCAAAGGGCGGGGCGTCGCGGACGTCCGGACGGCACGACCGTGACGCGCCCAGAAAGATCATCGGTCAGGAGCGGCGGCGGCGTGAGCCGCAACGCGCCGTACTACGACGGCAGTTCCAGCCGTCGCGGGGCCCCATGGCGCATTTCCACCCCACGGACCTGCCGGCGGGCGGACGGGAGGGCTGGCGGGGTGATCTGGGGCGATGGGGCGATGGGCCTGAAATATACTGATGGGGTGACTGAGAACTCCTTGCCAGCCTGCCCCGAGTGCGCGGGTGCCTACGCCTACGAGATGGGCTCCCTGCTGATCTGCCCCGAGTGCGGGCACGAGTGGCCGCTCGCCGCCGCCGGGACGGAGGACGCTCCGGAGGAGCGGGTGATCAAGGACTCCGTCGGGAACGTGCTGGCCGACGGCGACACCGTGACCGTCGTCAAGGGCCTGAAGGTCAAGGGCAGCCCGACCGGGATCAAGGCCGGCACCAAGGTGCGCAACATCCGCCTCGTCGACGGCGTGGACGGCCACGACATCGACTGCAGGATCGAGGGCTTCGGGCAGATGCAGCTCAAGTCCAGCGTGGTCCGCAAGGTCTGAGAAACGCCGGGGACCTGGGCGACCCTGGACGACCCCGACCTGGGGGCCGGGGCGCTCGGAGGGGATCTGAGCGGACCTGAGCCTCAGGACAGACGGCAGACGGCAGACGGCAGGCGCCTGCCCGGGCAGAGTCCCGGGCAGGCGCCTTCGTCGTACACGTCGGGGGATGGTCAGGGCGCGGTGAAGGCACGCAGGGGCGCGGGCGCCGTGGCGGTGATCGTCCCCGTGGCGGTGAACACGTCCCCGCCGTCCTGTCGGGCCACGACCCGCACGGGGAGCCTGCGGCGGTCCGGCGCCGCCGTCGGGTCGGGGAGCGCGGTCGTCTCGATCCAGCAGGGCGGGTTCAGCTCGGCATAGCGGAAGAACCGCATCTCCATGTCGGTCAGGACCCCCCGGCGGGGGAAGGCGGAGGCGTACGCGGCCTGGCGTACGGCCTCCAGCAGCAGCATGCCCGGGGCGTGGTCGACGGGGTGGTCGAAGAGGATCGGGTGGTGGATGTCGGTCCGCAACTGCGCGCGTTGCATGGAGCTGGTGGGGGAGAGCACCACGTCGTGGAAGCGGTCGCGGCACACCCGCCGGGGCGTCATCGGCGGCGGGAGGGGGATGACGCGGGCGGTCACCTGGTCGAGGTCGGCGTTCCCGCCGCGCAGGCGCTGGTAGGCGGCCTCGGGCTGGTTGGTGAAGCCGGCCTCGGCGGTGCCCAGGAACTCACCGTCCCGGGTGGCGGTGACGTGCATGGTCAGGCGGCCGAGCCTGCGGCCCCGGCGGACGACTCCCGAGCAGCGGATGTGGAGCATGATGTCGGCGGGTCTCGAACCGACCACGAGCGCGGCGGGCTCGGTCGAGTAGCTGAACGTGTCCCAGATCTGGCGGTGGCCGAAGGGCACCTCGTACGCCACGTGGCTGAGCAGCGGGACGGCCTGGCGGACGGACTCGGCCAGGAGGAGCGGATCGTGGTGGCCCGCGTCGGGCGAGTAGAAGCTGTGGGCGCGGGGCCACTGGGCGGTGACGACGAACTCGTCCGGAGCGACGGAACGCATCCGGTGAACAGGACTTCGGAGTGCGCGCTCTTGTGCACGTACTCCCGCGGTAAGGCGCTGCTGAGCGCGGTCTCGGGCGAGGCGGAACGTGTGGCTGACACAGTCATTGGTGGAGCCCCCCTGGAACGTCGGACATGAGCTGGAGCTGGTGCTTGTTCGGCGCTGGATCCTAAAATAAAGGATGTTCGTTTTTTTTGTCGAGAGAAGTTAGGTGCCCATGTCAGAACGAAAGCAGCAACGAGCCCCGCAACTAAGGGCAGTTCAGACGAAGGCAGCCATCCTGCGCGCCGCCGCGGAGGTCTTCGACGAGTACGGCTTCAGCGGAGCAAGCATCAGCAAGATCATGAAGCGGGCGGATGTCACGCAGGGCGGGATGTACTTCCACTTCGGCTCCAAGGAGGAACTGGCCTACGCCGTGATGGTCGGTCAGGGCGAAGGGCTGGAGTTCCCCGCGGGTGAGGACGGTCTCCAGCGTCTGGTGGACATCACGCTCTACCTCGCCGAGCAGCTCCAGCACAATCCGGTGCTCCGCGCCGGCGTCCGACTGGCTGTGGAGCAGGGCGAGTTCGGCCTGCGCGACGATGTCGCCTACCAGGCCTGGGTCCTGGAGTTCCGCCAGCAGCTGCGCTTCGCCCGGGCCAAGGGGGAACTCCAGCCGGACGTCGACGACCACGAACTGGCCTGGGTGCTGGTCAGCTCCTTCACCGGCGCACAGCTCTTCTCCCAGGCCTCCACCGGCCGTGCCGACCTGCCGCAGCGGATCGCCTCGCTCTGGCGCTACCTGCTGCCCGCCGTCGCGGCCGACGACATCCGAAGCGACCTGCGCCTGACGCTGCCGTCGGCGACGGGCCCGCGTTCGGAGACGGATCCACAGCCGGAGCCGCGGGATTGACCGGGCGTCAGATCGTCGTGACCGGTGCGACGGGTTTCGTCGGATCGGCGGTACTGCGTCGGCTGGCAGAGCATGACCTGCCGGTCGTGGCTCGCGCGGTGTCCCGTACCGCGGTCGCCGCCGGCGCCGCGGGCCACGGGTACCGGGCGGTCGCGGACCTGGCCGACCCGCTCTCGCTCCACGGGGTGTGCGAAGGCGCCGACGTCCTGCTGTCTCTCGCCTCCTACATCGGACCGGACGCCCGCCGTTGCGAAGCGGTCAACTCCGTCGGGACCACGGCCCTGATGGCCGAGGCGCGGCGCGCGGGTGTACGGCGCATCGTGCATCTGTCGACGTGTGCCGTCTACGGGCCGGGGCCGCACCGGGGTCCGGACGTCGGGGAGTTGGCGCCCGCGCCGGTGTCGCCGGCCAGTAGGAGCCGACTGGCGGGGGAGGCGTCCGTGCTCGACGCGGGCGGCCTGGTCCTGCGCGCCGGACTGGTGCTGGGGAGGGGCGACCGGTGGGTCGTACCGGCCCTGGCCGACGCCTTCCGGCGCGTACCGGCGGAATGGGACGGGGGAGCGGGTGCGGGCTCCTTCGTCGATGTCGACGACCTGGCGCGGCTCGTCGCGGCGTTCGCCCTCGGGGACGGCGCCGCGGCCGGGGCCACGGGCGTGCTGCACGCCCACCACCCGCAGCCGGTACGCAACCGGGACCTCATGGACGCGCTGGCCGAGCACGGGGTGCTGCCGGAGCGACCCGCCGCCGACTGGCCCTGGAGCAGGTGCCTGGAGGCCCTGTCACAGACCCCGGGCTGGGTCAGCGAGCGGCAGTTCACACTGCTGGCACGGGACCACTGGTACCGCGCGGACGCGGCATGGCGGCTCGCCGGCATCGCCCCGGGTCCGGGTCCGGGTCCGGGTCCGCTGGCCCGGCTCGGCCGGGCCGTGTCCTGGTACCGGGATCGGGGCGCGGTCACGCCGGGGTGACGGGTATCTGCCAAAGCCTCAGCGGGATGGGGGCGGACGGGCCGTGGCGGGGAAGGGGGCGGGTAGCGTCCCGGACACAGCCGGTCCTGGTCATCCCGTACACCCGATGGAGGAGTGGAAATGCCCGACCTTTCGAACATCGTCAAGGCGTATGACGTGCGTGGTGTCGTGCCGGACGAGTGGGACGAGTCTCTGGCGGAGCTGTTCGGTGCTGCTTTCGTCGAGGTCGTGGGTGGTTCGGCGGTCGTGGTGGGTCATGACATGCGTCCTTCGTCGCCTGGTTTGTCGGCGGCGTTCGCGCGGGGTGCCGCGGCGCGTGGTGTGGATGTGACGTTGATCGGTCTGTGTTCGACGGATCAGCTGTATTACGCGTCGGGGTCGATGGGGCTGCCGGGTGCGATGTTCACGGCGTCGCACAATCCGGCCCGTTACAACGGGATCAAGATGTGTCGGGCGGGTGCGGCTCCGGTGGGTCAGGACACGGGTCTGTCGCAGATCCG
>NZ_JBHXAG010000017.1:0-168078 GCF_042726555.1 Streptomyces sp. NPDC060232
TGGAGCAAGGAGCGGCGTTCGGTGCGTGCCCTCGGCGTGCGGGACGAATGTCCTCGTAGCGGAGCTACTAGGGCCTTTGGCTCGTGCGCCGAGGGTGCGTGCCGGGCGTCGCGACGCCGCGGGGCAACTCGATACAGACCCTAGGCGGCTGGTGCGGTGACCGCCCCTGTAGTCGGACGGCCCCATGGTCGGGGCGGGCGTCACGGCCCGCTCGGCCGTGGGGCTGTTTGAATGGGGCGTGTGATCGAGTACGTGTTGCTTGCAGGCGGGGTCGTCGGAGTCGGTTGGCTGGTGCGGCGCAAGCACCTGGCGCGGGCGGGGGCCGGGCCGGTGCCGGGGATCCCCGGGATGGCGCGGATGCCGGCCGGGCAGGGGCGGTGGCGGCCGGGTCGGGTGTACGCCGACGGGGGCGCGGCCCGCTGGGTTCCGGAGCGCGGGGAGGTCGTGGCGCTGCCCGGGGGGCGCGCCACCGGGCTGCGGGTTCCGTCGATGAAGGAGGGGATCTCCATCCATCCCGGGTCCCGGATCGTGACCTGCTCCTACGACGGCGGCGGGAGCATCGAGATCGCGGTGATGCCGCTGGACGTGCGCGAGCTGCTGGAGGCGGTGCCGCGGGCGGAGTGACCGGCCTCGCGGGGCGGGCCGCCTGCCGCCGCCCTCAGCTGTTGAGTTCCGCCAGGACGCGCAGGGTGTGCGGGTCCGGGGCCGTCACGAGGAGGTCCGTCACCGGGCCCTTGCGCCACAGCTCCAACCGCTCCGCGATCCGCTCGCGTGGTCCGACCAGCGAGATCTCGTCGGCGAAGGCGTCGGGGACGGCGAGTACCGCCTCCTCCTTGCGGCCCGCGAGGAAGAGCTGCTGGATGCGGCGGGCTTCGTCCTCGTAGCCCATCCGGGCCATCAGGTCGGCGTGGAAGTTGCGGGCCGCGTGGCCCATGCCGCCGATGTAGAAGCCGAGCATGGCCTTGACGGGGAGCAGCCCCTCGGCGACGTCGTCGCAGACCCTGGCGCGGGCCATCGGCGCGATCATGAAGCCGTCGGGGAGGTCCGCGAGCGAGGCCTGGTAGATGTCGGTGCGGGTCGGCGACCAGTACAGGGGCAGCCAGCCGTCCGCGATCCGCGTGGTCTGGGCGATGTTCTTGGGGCCTTCCGCGCCGAGGAGGAGCGGCAGGTCCGCGCGGAGCGGGTGGGTGATGGGCTTGAGGGGTTTGCCGGTCCCGCTGCCGTCCTGGCCCCGGTACGGGTGGCTGTGGAAGCGGCCGTCCAGGGCGACCGGGCCCTCGCGGCGCAGCACCTGGCGGATGACGTCGACGTACTCGCGGGTGGCGGTCAGCGGGCTCGCGGGGAACGGGCGCCCGTACCAGCCCTCGACCACCTGCGGGCCGGACAGGCCCAGGCCCAGCATCATCCGGCCGCCGGAGAGGTGGTCCAGGGTCAGGGCGTGCATGGCGGTCGCGGTCGGGGTCCGGGCGGCCATCTGCGCGATGGCGGTGCCCAGGCGTATCCGCGAGGTGTGCGCGGCGATCCAGGTCAGCGGGGTGAAGGCGTCGGATCCCCAGGCTTCGGCGGTCCACACGGAGGCGTAGCCGAGGTTCTCGGCCTCGGTGGCGAGGCCGAGGTGGGCGGGGGAGGGGCCGCGGCCCCAGTAGCCGAGTGCGAGTCCGAGGCGCATGAGCGGGTCCCTCCAGCGCGGCTGACGGTGCGTCAGGTGACTGTACGGGCAACGGCCCCCCGCCCGGAAGGGCGGGGGGCCGCGGCTCCGGGCTCCGCTACTTGCCGAAGTAGCCGGTGATGTCGGCGATGAGGTCGACGCTGCCTGCGTTGTTGTAGAAGCTGACCTTGCCGTCCACGACGGGGACGATGACCAGGTTGGGGATGGTCTGGCCGGCGGTGAAGTTGAGGTTCGAGGCGCTGGTGCGGGTCGTGCCGCTCGGGAAGACCGACACGTAGCTGGACGTGGTCGGGTTGGTCGCCGTCACGTTCAGGATCACCGCGGTGACGCCGGTGGCCGGCACCCCCTCGACGCCTGCGACGGTCAGGGTGACGACGCCGCCCTGGCCGACCGGCGCCTTGGCGGCGCCGAGCCCGGTACGGGTGTCCATCAGGCGCTTGGGGCCCAGGTTGGAGTGCTTGGCGCCCACGCTCGACGTGGTGAAGTAGCCGGTGATGTCGGCGATGAGGTCGACGCTGCCGGTGTTGTTGTAGAAGCTGACCTTCCCGTCCACCACGGGGACGATGACCAGGTTGGGGATGGTCTGGCCGGCGGTGAAGTTGAGGTTCGAGGCGCTGGTGCGGGTCGTGCCGCTCGGGAAGACCGACACGTAGCTGGACGTGGTCGGGTTGGTCGCCGTGACGTTGAGCACCACCGCGGTGAGGCCGTCCGACGCGGGGAGGCCGTCGACGGCCGAGAGGTCGAGGTCCAGGACCCCGCCCTGGCCGACCGGGGCGGTCGGCACGCCGCCCGTACCGTCCCGGGTGTCCAGGACCCGCTTCGGGCCGAGGTTCAGGTGGGTGGAGCCCTCGCCGCTCGCGAGGAAGTAGCCGGTGATGTCGGCGATCAGGTCGACGCTGCCCGCGCTGTTGTAGAACTGGACGATCCCGTCATGGACGGGGACGACGACCAGGTTCGCGATGGTCTGCCCGGGGGTGAAGTTGAGGTTCGAGGCGCTGGTGCGGACCGTGCCGTTCGGGTAGACCGACACGTGGCCGGCCTCCGTCGGGTTGGTCGCGGTCACGTTCAGCACCACGGAGGTCACCCCGTACGCCGGGACGCCCTGGACGCCCGCGACCTTCAGGGACACCACGCCGCCCGGTCCGACCTTGGCCCGCGGCACGCCCACGCCCTCGCGCGTGTCCATCAGTCGCTTGGGGAGGACCGGGACGTACTTGACGTCCGAGACGTCCGCCTCCACGGTGACCGGCAGGCTCGTGGACACCTTGCCGTTCTTCGCGGTCGCCCGGATCTGGATCCGGTGGCTGCCCAGGCCCAGCATGGTGGCGACGCTCGTGGCGTCACCCGCGACCGTCGCGACCGGGGCACCGTCCACCAGCAGCTCGAACGAGCTCACCAGCGGGGCGGCCGTGCTGGTGGAGAAGCCGACCACCAGCTGCCCCGGGGTCTTCGCGGTCCCACCCGGCGCGACGGGCGTGTCGTTCACGGAAACGATCTTCAGTCGGGCCGCGGGCCCCGACTTCCGGATCGTGTCCAGCTGCGGGTACAGCTGGTGGCCCGGGCACTCGGTGTTGAAGCCGTCCCGGTGGCCGGAGACCGTCCTGAACGGGTACGGCTGACCGGCGGTGAAGCTGGTGCCCGCGTAGTTCTTCTGCGTGGCACCCGCCGTCAGCGTCGTCGTGCCGTCCATGTCGACGTCGTACTGGCCCAGCTTGTACGCCGCCATCTTCGAGATGCCTTCGAGCGCGGCGGGCGAGGCCCCGGCGTTCGTGTAGTCGCCCAGGACCGCGACGCTCGTCGACTCCGAGTTGAAGCCGTAGGTGTGGGCGCCCATCACGGGCTGGTCCACACCGCCCTGACGGCCCTCGAAGAGGGTGCCGCACTTGTCGACGAGGAAGTTGTAGCCGAGGTCGCGCCAGCCGTTGGTCTTCACGTGGTAGACGTGCAGACCGCGGACGATGGCCGCGGAGTCGGTGCACTCGTACGGGGCGGTCGCCGCCGTGTGGTGGACGAACAGGGCCTTGATCTTCCCGCCGGCGAGGTAGATCGGGCCCTCGTCGTTCAGGGATTCGTCGGCGCCCCACTGGGCGCGAGATACGACGTCCGGCCGCGGCGCCGTCGACTCCGGGCCGGGCGCCACCGCGGCCGCCGCCGCCCGCGCGCCCGACGCCGGCGCTGACTTCCCCGCCGCGCCGCGGCCGGCCGTACCCGGGTCCACCAGGTCCAGCTCCAGGCCGGCGGGCAGTGCGGCCGAGCCGCCGCTCACCCGTACCTCGGCCCCGTCCGCGGCGCCGACCCACACGGGCTCCGTGGCACCGCGCGCGCCCGGCCGGTCGCCGTCGAGGCCCGCCTTGAGCGGCTCCAGCGTGACCCACTGCGTCCACGCCCCGGTCGCGGCGTTCCGGCTGCGGGCCTCGATCTTCCCCTGCACCTCGGCGGCGGCGTCCTTCCAGGACACGCCCATGAGGCCGAACCGCTCGGTGCCGTGCGCGGAGACGGACGCCTCCGTGGCGCTCTTCGGCTTCAGCGCGAGCCGGCGGACCGTGCCCTCGACCGGGCCGCTCGTCCCGGCGGAAGCGCCGGAAGCGCCGGACGTACCGGAAGCGCTGCTTCCCGCCCGGTCCGGGCCGGGTCCGGCGGCCACGGCCGCCCCCGGCAGGCACAGCGTCGCGACGACGCCGAGCGCGGCGGCAAGAGCCGTTCCGCGCATGCGACTTGCTATCACGTAGTTCCCCACCCGTTGTCAACTCATCGAATATGAGTACTGGTTGGGCCGATGCTACTGACACCTACCGACAGGGCGGCAAACGCACGTCGCCCCACCGGAGAACCGGTGGGGCGACGTGGTGGAGCCGTGAACGCGTCCGCGGATCAGCCGCGCTGGATGCCCGAGGTGTCGTTCAGGATGCCGCGACGGCCGTCCTGGGTCTGCGCGACGAGCGCGGTCCCGCCGCGCTGCTCGACCGCCAGGTACCAGGTGCCCGGTGCGAGTTCGGCGATCTGAGCGGACGAGCCGTCCTCCGCGAAGAGGGGACGGGCCACCGGCACCGCGAACCAGAACGGGCTGAAGTCCGCCGCCGGGGCGGGCGTCGGGGCCGCCTGGTGGCCGGCACCGGAGTCCTGCGGGCCGGGCGCCGGGGTCGGCGTGCCGCCGTACGGCGGGACCGGCTGCGGGGTGGAACCGTAGGGCTGCTGAGCGCCCGGGTAGCCGTAGCCGGCACCCGGCTGCGGCTGGCCGCCGTACGGCTGCGGTGCGGCGGGCCGCGCCTCCGGCACCAGCGAACCGGCGAGCGCCGGGACCTTCGCGCCGAAGACGGCCACACCGGCCAGGGCCAGGGTGGCGAGGAAGGCGATGACGGCGCCCGCGCCCAGGTCGAGCGTGCTCGGGCAGGTGATCAGCGCCCACAGCGCGGACCAGGCGGCCGAGACGGCGAGCACGGTGCCCCACGCCGCCAGCGGCATGCCGATGACCTTGCGGCTCTCCGGCTGGAAGCGGCCGGCGACGAGCAGACCCGCGGCGATGAACCCGAGCAGGAAGACACTGGGGAGCACCAGGCGGTAGGCGTCGGTGTCCCAGGCGCTCGGCAGATCTCCACCCGTGGTGGAGTAGAAATCGAGGAACGAGGCGATGAACAGCAGCGCCGCTGCTCCGATCACCACGCCGTCGCCTCGAGTGAGGGAGCGGATGTTCACGTCTTAGGTGTCCTTCTCGGTCTCGGTCGTCTCGTGGTGCCGCGGTCGCAGCGCAGATCGTGCCTGCAGCAGGGCGGGCGGCACCATGGTACGGAGGTATCCGCGGCTGAAAGGATCGGGGCGGGGTGGGAACCCCGGGAGAGTACCGGAACTCGGCCGTGTGCAAGCGGTCTTTGCAAGTCTAGGCCGTGCCGGCAGTGGATGACGGGCACATTGAACGGCGTGAAGGCAGATGCAGGGCGGAAGTACCGCGCCTACCCCACTGAGGATCAGGCCCGGGTCCTGACTCGGTGGGGGCATACGGCGCGCGCTCTGTGGAACGTGGCGCTTGAGCAGCGGGTATATCTGTGGGAACAGCGACGGTATACCTTGAGGTCGGCCGAGCAGTGCAAGCAGCTGACGACCGCCCGTGCCGATGTCGCCTGGATCGGTCAATTGCCCGCACAAGCCGGGCAGCAGGTCGTGCGCCAACTGGACCGCGCATACGAGAACTTCTGGGATCCCGCGCATCCGGCCCGTTTTCCGGCGCGGAAGAAGCGCGGGCGCCGTCTGTCCGTCTCGCTTCCCGGACAGGCGGTGGAGGTCCGAAAGCTGAACCGCACGTGGGCGGAGGTCCGTCTACCGAAGCTCGGATGGCTGCGGTTTCGGCTCTCCCGCGCTGTCGGGGGGACGATCCGCAACGCCACCGTGTCCCAGGACGGCTACGGCTGGCACGTCTCATTCGGAGTCCACACCGGCCGCAGGCCGGACGCGCCGAACGGAAAGCCTGCGTGCGGGGTGGACTTCGGTGTCACCGCGTCCGCGTTCGTCTCCACCGAGGTCGCACCTCGCCTGATGGCGCCGACGCTCACTGCCAACGAGCGGGAGCGCCTCAAGGCTCTGGAGCAGAGGAAGGCGCGCCAAGTCACTTACGCGAAGAAACACAACGGAGGGAAGTACGGGAACAGGCTGCGAAAGACGATCGCCCAGATCGCCGGGCTCACTGCCCGGGCAGCGAACCGCCGGCGGGACTTCACGCACAAACTCACCACGGATCTGGCCAAGAACCACGGCCTGATCGGTATCGAGGACCTGCGCGTGAAGAACATGACCGCATCCGCGAAGGGCAGCATCGACTCGCCCGGGCGAAACGTCCGGGCGAAGGCCTGCTTGAACCGGTCGGTGCTCGACAACATCCCTGGGGAGCGCCGGCGGCAGCTTGAGTACAAGGCCCGCATGTACGGCTCCGTTGTCGTACCCGTCGCGCCGTTCCACACGTCTCAGACCTGCGCCAGGTGTGGCCAGGTCGACTCGGAATCACGCAAGGGATGCGGTCGGCTGTTCGCCTGCACCCGGTGCGGGTACGAGGACGATGCCGACCACAATGCCTCGGTTGAAATCGAGGCCCGAGCCCGCCGCACGGGTGGCTCGGACATCAACAGCACGCGCAGCATCCCCAGGGTGCGAGTCCCGGCCACCGGTCGGAGGTGGACGCGTGAAGCCCCGAAGCCCGCACGTGCGAGCTGAAGGGAATCGCCCGCGCTCGTCGCGGCGAGGATCGTCACCCGCCGAGGAAGCCGACGATGCCGTCGGCGATGCCCTGGGCCGCTTTCTGGCGCCACTGCGGACTCGTCAGCTGCGCCGCGTCCTTGGCGTCACGCATGTTGCCGCATTCGATGAACACCTTGGGCCGAGTTGACAGGTTCAGCCCACCCAGATCGTCGCGGACCACCAAACCGGTGCCGCCTCCGAGATAGTTGGCGGGCGCCGAGCCGGTGGCGCGGGCGAAGTTCCCGGCGATCCGTTCGCCCAGCTCGCGCGAAGGTTCGACGATCTTCGCCGTGTCGGCGGCGCCGCTCTTGACCTTGGCCGGGAGGATGACGTGGAAGCCGCGGCTGCCGGCCGAGACGCCGTCGGCGTGGACGGACACGACGGCGTCGGCGTTCGCGTCGTTGCCGATGCGGGCACGCTCGGTGATGCAGGGGCCCCAGGCGCGGGCGCCCGTCTCGTGGGTGAGGACCACCTTCGCGCCCTGGGCCTCCAGGGCCGCCCGCAGGCGCTGCGAGACGTCCATCGTGAACTCGGCCTCCATGTAACCGGAATTCGTGGTGGTCCCGGTGGTGTCGCACTCCTTGCGGTTGGTGCCGATGTCGACCTGCTGGTCGATCTCGTCGGTGTGCTTGAAGTTGCCGGTGTTGTGCCCGGGGTCCACGACCACGGTCTTGCCGGTGAGCGGGCCCTTGGCGGGTGCCGGTACGGGGGCCGCCGCGGGCGCGCTCGCCTCCGTACTCGGGCTGCCGCTCGGGGTGGACCCGGGCTTCGCGTCCCGCTGACCCGGCGAGACGGTCGAGTGCGAGGCGGGCTGCGGGGCGGAGGGGGGCCGGTTCTCGTCCGCCCCGGCGCCGGACAGGGCCTGGGTCAGGACCCAGCCGGCGAGGCAGGCCGGGGCGAGCGCGGCGATCCCGACCACGAGCGTGGAGCGTCGGGTGAACCAGTGCCGGTCCGGATTCGCCGATGAGTCGGACTCGGGGGGCGGGGGGCTGTCGTCGTAGCGCACGTCCGCGATGCTAGACCGCTGCCCGCCCGCCCGACCGGGACTGAGCCATCCGGGGGCGTGGTGCGCTTATATGAGCGGCGGGTCGGCGTCAGATGCCCGGGCCGGTGCGGCGCAGGACGCGCAGGGAGTCGGTGACGGAGATCTCCTCGAAGGCCCCGGAGGCGAGGGCGCGCAGGTAGATCCGGTACGGGGCCTGGCCGCCGTCCGCCGGGTCCGGGAAAACGTCGTGGATGACGAGCGTGCCGCCCTCCGCGACGTGCGGGGCCCAGCCCTCGTAGTCGCCGGTGGCGTGCTCGTCGGTGTGGCCGCCGTCGATGAAGACGAAGCCGAGCTTGCCGCCCCAGGCCGCCGCGACCTGCGGGGAGCGGCCGACGATCGCGATCACGTGCTCCTCCAGCCCGGCCCTGTGGAGGGTCCGGCGGAAGGTGGGGAGGGTGTCCATCAGCCCGATCTCCGGGTCCACGACCGTCGGGTCGTGGTACTCCCAGCCCGGCTGCTGCTCCTCGCTGCCCCGGTGGTGGTCCACGGTGATCGCGGCCACGCCGGCCTCGCGGGCGGCGTCGGCCAGCAGGATCGTCGAGCGCCCGCAGTACGTGCCGACCTCCAGCAGCGGCAGCCCGAGCGCCCCCGCCGCGGCGGCCGCCTCGTACAGCGCGAGGCCCTCCCGTACGGGCATGAACCCCTTGGCCGTCTCGAAGGCGGCGAGGGTCTCCGGCTTGGGGCTGGCCATGTCGTTCCTCCTGCAGAGCTGCGTGTGGCGGCCCATGCTGCCCTACCGGCTGGTAGGACGCCATGGGCGGGGTCGCCGCAGGTGCGCGGCGCCGCGCGACGCCCGGGAACGTCGCGGCTACGCCAGTGGTCCGAGGTCGCCTTCGAGGACCGTCTGGATGATCTGGGGCCGGCCCCAGAGGCCCAGGATCTCGTTCGCGAGAGCCACGATCGGCAAGGGGTCCTGATCGCCGTGCACCTCGATGGCTGCGGCCGAAAGGCTGCGGGGTACGGCTCCGGCGTCCAGGAGGACCCGCCACTCCTCCGGGCCGAGTTCGAGGAACTCCAGCCCGGTGAGTTCGGCGATCTCCAACGGGTCGGCCAGCGTGCCGGGGTAGGCGGTCAGTGTGCGCAGGCGGGGCAGGCCGATGACGGGGGCGAGGCTGAGCGGTGCGTCGTCCCACACTCCGATGGACAGGACCTCCAGGCCGGGATGCGCGGCGGCCTCGACGCTGCTCAAGCTTGCGACATTGACCCGGGCGACCGCAGGCGGCCGCCGCTCCCCGGATCCGCCGGGTTCCGCACCGAACCGGCCCAGCACGAGGTCGGTGAGGGAGTCGGCGACCAACCCGGCGCCGACGCTCTCCTCGTGGGACAGCATGATGATCTGGCCCTTGTATCCACCGGGGCCGGGTGTCAGATCGACGGCGAGCCGGTCTCCGCCGCCGTTGTCGCCGAAGGCGATCCAGCCGGGAGAGCCGACGAGGCCCTGCACCATGGCGTCGGGCGAGGTGGCGACCGCCTCCATCGCCGCGAACTCCCAGCGGCAATACCGCGACGCTGCGTCGGCGACGTGCAAGCCGTCGAGATCGAACAGCTCGCAGCTGACCGCCGTGAACGCGGCCATCGCCGCTTCGTGGTCGCCACCCAGGTCCTCCCACCGTGCCCGTGTCACCCGGTAGAGGACCTTGAGCTCATCGGGCAGGGCGACGCCCAGGCGCGCCTCGGCCGCGGCGATCTCTTGCTCCGTCGCCCCGATGGCGTGCGGCAGGCGTTCACGCAGCGTCCGCTCCAGCAGCTCCAGGTCCGCCGAAGGAGCCGGCGCCGCCCCGGGGGCCGGTTCGGGGAGCCGCCGCCAGGGCTCGGGGAGAGAGCCGTCGACCAGGATGAGCGCCCCCGGGTGCGGGGTGCCGATGCCTGGCTCCACGGCCGGGCTGGGACCCAGCAGGCGCAGCGCGGTCTTCCCGGTCGGTTCTATGTCAGCGGTGAACGAGGCGTCGTCGACCCCGGCGTCCGCGAGCGCGCCCCGCACCCGCTCCACCGCCTCGAACTCCTCCTGCATGTCATCCACCTGTGCGGCACGGCCAGGGGGTGGCATCCGGCGGGTGAGAGCGAGGCTCCAGCCACTCCGGCCGATGCGTCCCGCGACGCGCACGGGCCTGGCAGTTCGCCCCCGCGCCTGTTCGGCCCGTAGGAGTCGCAGCACCGGTGCCCAGGTCGCGAAGTCGTTCACCGATGCGTCGGAGCGCCCTTGATCAGCCATGGGCAGACCGTACGCGGGGCCGCTGACATCGACGTCGTGCGGGGGGTTCCGGGCGAATCGGGTCACCGAGAGGTGGTCGGGTGGCTACGCTCGGCCACGGTACCGGCAACTGGCTTGGGGGTGACCGTTCATGGTCGGCGTGCGCGATCTCGATCCCAGCGCCTCACCGCTGGACTACTACGGCTCCGAACTGCGCCGCCTGAGAGAGGACGCGGGCCTCAACCAGGCGCAGCTCGGCAGCATCGTCTTCTGCACGGGCCCGCTGATCGGCCAGGTCGAGACCACGCGGAGGGTCCCGACGCGGGACTTCTCGGAACGGGTGGACGCGGCGCTCGGGACGGGCGGGGTGTTCTCACGGCTGGTCGGGCTGGTGCTCCGGCATCAGCTGCCGACGTGGTTCCAGCCGTATGCGGAGATGGAAGCACGCGCGGCTTACATCTCCACCTTCCAGGCGCAGTTGGTCTACGGCCTGTTGCAGACGGAGGAGTACGCGCGGGCCGTGCTGGGCGTGCGGAGCGAGGGGGACCTCGACGCCAAGGTGGCTGCTCGGATGGAGCGGCAGCGGATCCTCGACCGCGAGAACCCGCCACTGATGTGGGTCGTCCTGAGCGAGGCCGTGCTGCATCAGGAGACTGGCGGGCCAGTCGTCATGCGGAACCAACTGGCCCACTTGCTGGACCTGCGGGGGCGGGAGTGGGTCCGGGTACAGATCCTGCCGTTCGAGGCGGGTGCCCACGCCGGACAGATGGGTTCCTTCAACCTTCTGCGGTTCGACGACAACCCCGACATCGTCTACACCGAGGACTTCGTGCAGGGCCATATGACGGCCAATCCACAAGCTCTCAGGGAGGGTTCGCTCCGATACGATCATTTGCAGGCCGCCGCGCTCTCCCTGGAGGACTCGGCGGCGCTGATCGCCCGAGTAATGGAGGAGCGCTATGGACACCATCCAGAACCTGACGGGCACGCGGTGGCGTAAGTCCTCGTACAGCGCGGAAGGCAACTGCGTCGAGTGCGCCCCGCTCGGCGCACTGGCGTGGCGTAAGTCCTCGTACAGCGGCGACACCGGCGGCGACTGCGTCGAGGTGGCCGTTCAGCCCTCCCTCGTCGCCGTCCGGGACTCCAAGGTCCCCGAGGGGCCCGTCTTCACCGTCCGCCCCGCCGCGTTCGCCGCGTTCGTGAAGGCCGTCTCTGTATGATCCGCTCCCGACTCGGGGAGTAGGGGGCGGGGGACATGGAGCAGGTGGGGCCGGGGGGTCCGACGCAGGTGGGGCCGTTCGAGGTCGTCGGCGTGCTCGGGCAGGGCGGGATGGGGCGGGTGCTGCTGGCGGCCGGCCCGGACGGGCGGCTCGTCGCCGTCAAGCAGGTCCTCGCCCACTTCGCCGACGACGAGGGCTTCCGGGCCCGTTTCCGCCGTGAGGTCACCGCCTCGCGCAAGGTCTCGGCCGCCTACACGGCCGCCGTGATCGACGCCGACCCGGACGCCCCGACGCCCTGGCTGGCCTCCGTCTTCGTTCCCGGACCCTCCCTCGGGGCCGTGGTCAAGGCGGTCGGGGTGCTGCCCGAGGACGTCGTACGCCGCCTCGCCGCGGGCCTGACCTCGGCCCTGGCCGAGATCCACCGGGCCGGGCTCGTACACCGCGACCTCAAGCCGGACAACGTGCTGCTCGCCGAGGACGGCGTACGCGTCATCGACCTCGGCATCGCGCGGGCCACCGAGGGCGAGGCGGAGGGCGAGACCGGGCTGACGCGTACGGGCTGGGTCGTCGGATCGCCCGCGTACATGTCGCCCGAGCAGGCCGAGGGCCATGCGCTCACGCCCGCCAGCGATGTCTTCTCCCTCGGTTCGGTGCTGGTCATGGCGCTGACGGGCCGCAGTCCCTTCGCCGGGGCCTCCACGCTCAAGACGCTGTACGACGTGGCGCACGGCGAGCCGGACCTCGGCGGGGTCCCGGCGGGGCTGCGCGACCTCGTCGCGCGCTGCCTGGCCAAGGATCCGGAGGCCAGGCCGTCCCCGGCGGAGCTGCGCGCGCTGATCGGCCCGGTGCCCCCGGCGGGCCGTCAGTGGCCGTCCGCCGTGTACGGGATGCTCACCGAGCAACGGGCTTGGATCGACGGGCTGTTGGCCGGCCGTCCGGCGGATGGCGACCCGGAGCCGGAGTCGGCCCCTGAACCCGCTCACGTTCCGGAGGCCATGCCTGCTCCGGAGCCGGGGTCCGTCCCGGCTCCCGCGCCCGAGCCCGTGCCGGTCCTCCTGCCCGAGGCCGATCCGGTCGTGGTGCCGACGCGGGACACGCCGGCGCCCGCCCCGAAGGCGCCGCCGCTGCCGCCGGTGCCCCCGGGCGCCACCCGCCCTGACGGTCCGCGGCGCACCCGGCGACGCCGGGTCGCGGCGCTGGTGGCGGCCGGGGTCCTCATCGTGGCCGGTACCGGGACCGCGCTGTACGTCCGGGGCCGCATGAACGCCCCCATCGCCTATACCGCCCTCCCCGACTGCCGGGAGGCGCGCGAAAAGCTGTCCCTGGACCTGCGGCCGTCGACCGCGGACAGCTGGTCCGGGACGGACGACGGCGTGCAGAGGACCTGCAACGGGGGCGGCGGTACCGCCGCGTCGCCGACCGCGGTGGTGCGGTGGGACATGAGCCTCGGCGGGGACACGGACGCCAACGTGGCCGCGCGGAAGCGGCACTTCCAGTCGGACGCGGCCGGTCGGCGCGCGGCGTCCCGCCTCGGGTTCGGCACGGAGGCCTACTGGGAGTCCGTCGGCCCCGACTGGACCTGCGTCCTTGCCGTACGTGAGGGCAACCTCTCGGTCCGGGTGGGCCTCAAGGCGACGCCGTACACCAAAGGTGCCTGCGAGACGAAGGCGAAGGAAGCCGCCCGCGCCGCACTGAAGGCCGCCCCGCGAAGCTGACACGCCCCGCCCGGTCACCCTCAGCGGGCAGTGGTGAGCGCGGCGGAGGTGATCTCCGCGGTCGAATCGACCCTGCATCTTCGCCGAGCCCCGTGCCGCCGCCGTTCGTGTCGAGCGCAGAGCAGATGTCAGTGCGGCGCAGGGTTCTGTTGGTCGGTGCGCCGGGCCGCTGCCGTCGGTGCCGGGTCATACGCCTCCCGGCTTGCCGCGGCCGGTCGGGAGCATGCCGGAGTGTGACTGCGTGGGTCGGTTGGCGGACGGCGCCAGCTGACCCACTCACGGGCCAGACGAACGATCGGGTAGCGGCACCGTGTGCCGGGGGCGTCACATGGTGGTGGAGCAGAGGAGGATCCGGCCGTCGCGGGTCCCGATGAGCAGGCGGCCCGCCGGGGTGACGGTGAGTGCCGTCGGTATCAAAGACACGTTTCCCAGGGTGAGACGGTGTCGCCAGAGCACGGTGCCGGTATCGAGGCCGAGAGCGACGATCTCGCCGTCGTCGTAGGCGATGAAGGCGGTGGTCGCGTCGGCGTCCAGCGCGGTGGCGGAGTAGTCGGTGCGAAAGACCCACTGTGGTGTCCCGTCCGATGCCGCGCGACGTACGACGAACGAGTCACCGGGCTGGCGTCTCTGCCTGAAGACCGTGCCCGCGTGGATCAGGCTCCCGTCGGCGGCCTCCACGCCGGGCCCGCCGAAGTGCCTTTCACCGGGGACCCAGGAGCAGGGGAACAGGCACCGTACGTCCGCTTCCTCCGGCTCGGCCGGTCGGCCCGACCCTCGTCCGGGCTCCAGCTCGGCGGTGGCCACCCACGGAACGCCAGGGTTTGAACGCCGGGTGCCTTCCTCCTTCACGTAGGACAGGAACCATGTGCGGCCGGCGTGCCGGATATGGATGGGGTGGCTGCCGGCGACGGGCACACCCTTGATCCAGTACCCGGAGGGGGCGAGGGTCGCAGTGCCGTCCGCCGCACTCGACAGGGATACGTGGCCCGACGGCGTGACCTGGTCCACTTGCGCGCCGTCCGCCAGCGACAGCCGAACCACGGACTGCGGGCGTCGGTGGTGTCTTTCGGGGCGTACGAGGGAGACCCAGGCTGAGGTCTCGTCCCAGGCCACGGCGATCTCGCGGCCCCCTTCTTCGTCCGGGACGGACCATTGCCGTTCCCCCGACGGAAGCCAGCACTCCAATTGCACTCCGCCGAGCGTGGCGAGGATCCGGCCGTCCGAGAGCTCCTCCGCTGCCCGAACGGTGAGACGCGGGTCCCAGTCCGGGCCGAGCCCGGTCACCAGCCGGTACGCGGCCGCCCTGCCATCGGGACGGGGTGCTGGGACCCGGGGGCCGGCCAGATCGTGGGGTGTGATGGATCTGGGCGGCACCATGGTCCAGTCGGGCCGGATGACCACGGCGGTGTGACCGTGCGTGTGCGCTTCCTGGTCCTTCCAGTCATCGGGCGGGGCCATGAGCACGCGAAGTCGCTGTTCGTCGAGCCACTCCAGCCCCAGGACCTGGCGCCCGCCATGATGCTCGAATGCCGAGACGGACGCGCCTGTCTTCAGGTTGAGCAGGAGCAGGTCACCGTCAAAGAAGTACCCGCCGTCGTAGGAACCGGTTCCGACGGCGAGCAGCGGCAGGGTGGGGTGGAAAGCCATCGTCTGGACCGCGCAGCGAGAGCGGATCAGCGCGCGGCAGGACAGGGTGGCCGTGTCGTAGACACCGACCGTCGGGTGATCGGAGAAGTCGTGCGTACCCGCAAGAGCGACCAGACTCCGCCGTCCGTCAGCCACGGCAAGGGTCGGACAGCCGATCTCGGCGAAGGAGCGGTCGCCCAGAATCCGGTCGACAGAGAGCGAGAAGGTCATGGAGGCGATCATCTCAAGGCCCTGCAGGAGGGGGGATGCAGGACAACGGCTGTCTGGTCCCGCTGAACCTTGCGAAGGCGCCGTGACGTGACCTGCGGTTCGCAAGGTAGCGCGGGACGGAGACGCCGGGTTTCGTCCAGGTACACCTTGCGAAATCGGCGGCTTTGCCGACCACGCCCGCCACCCCGCGCCGCGCCTGACTGTCCCGTCTCATTGATCATGGCATGAAGGCGTGCTGTGACCTGGGTTCTGACAGGTCGGGTGGGATTCGTCTCGTGGGTGACGTGCTGGGAGGGCGGAGCGATGCTGGGGCGGTGTCGACAGTCTCATCGATCACGGTGGAAACCGGTGTGCTGAGCTGGGGTTCGTCAGCTTGACTGAGACGCTGAAGAGACGATTCTCGCTGCGCATGGCATTTTCCGGGGACTGGGCCAGCGTGATCGTCCCGGTGCCTGACGGGTTCCCGGCGTGGAATGCTGGGCCGATGAGGTTGATCGGTAGCGACGGGCATGGTGTCGAGCTGGGCGTTGTGGGCTATCAGTTCCCTGATGCGGTTGACCCGCGCCAGCGGCAGAGCTGGTTGATCGTCGAAGGGTCCGCCCATTGTCCGCAGGGGGCGTGGTCGTTCCGTTGGCAGGCATTGACCGCAGACGACGCCGTCGAGTTGGCGCGATGGCTCGGTCGGGCAGCGGCCCGCCCCTTCGGCTCCGAACACGACGACAGCGGTCGGCTGGATTTCACCGAGCCCAACTTGGCTTTCGCCTTCACCTGGACCGACCCGGGTCTGGTCGAACTGCGCGTCAGCCTGGACTTGGAGTTCTCGCCCCCCTGGCGACGCCAAGCCCGCTCGGGTGAGCCGTTCGTGGTCACGTCCCGGCTGACGGCCGAGGAAGTGTTGGCGGCGGCAACAGAGTGGGCGGCCGAGATCACGCCTTATCCGCCTGCGGGTGACGCCAACCTGCGGTGAGCCCGGGCGGCAGGTCCTGGGCTGCGATAGCCAGACGCTGGGCGGCTTCGGCCCGCAGGCCGTGATGTCCGCGCCAGTATGGTGAGGCGAACAGGCTGGTCAGGGCAGTGGTCTCGGGGTAGGTGGCGAGCTCGATGATAGGGACAGGCTGCCGAACATGGCCGCCGTCCTGCGCTGCACCTGACCAGCGACTCGCAGGGCAGTTCCGGACCTCGCAACGCCGCTCGCAACCTAAGTCCGGACTTCGCAACCTGCACTGAGACAGGACATACGGCGCTGCTCCGGCGGGCCGGGAAGAACACGCGCGTCTGACCTTCCGTCAGATTGAAACGTGTTCTAGTCTGCCGCGCATGGGCATCGGAATCACGCAGGAGCAGCGGGAGTTGGCCGAGGCGGTGCGCGGCTGGGTGGCGCGGGTCTCGCCTCCCGAAGAGGTGCGCAAGCTGCTCGACTCCCCGCCGCGGACCGGGGTACGGCCCGGCTACTGGGACGCGCTGACCGCCTCGGGGCTCCTGGAGCCGCACCTGGAGGGCGGGACCCTGCTCGATCTGGCCGTCGTCGTCGAGGAGGCGGCCCGGGGGGCGCTGCCCGGCGCGTACCTGCCGAGCGTGCTGGCCTCCGTACTGCTGGACCGGGCCGGGGCCGAGCCGCTCTCCGGCCGGGTCGGGGCGGTCGCGCTGGGGCCGGGGACCCTGACCGCCGTGGCCACCGAGGGTGGCGGGTACCTGCTCGACGGGCTCGCGCCGCCCGTGCTCGGCGCAGGCGAGGCCGATCTCGTGCTGCTCGCCGCGGAGGCCGCGCACGGGACCCGCTGGTTCGCCGTGGACGCCGCCGCGCTGGACATCCGTACCCACGAGAGCGCCGACCCGACCCGCCCCACCGCCGAGGTGCGGGCCCGCGGCGCGGTCGTCCCCGCGGGCCGGCTGCTGGAGCTGGACGCCGCCCTCGTCCGCGACCTCACCTGCGTGCTCTTCGCCGCCGACGCCTGCGGCACCGCCGCCTGGGCCCTGCACACGGCAGCCGAATACGCCAAGGTGCGCGAGCAGTTCGGCCGGCCCATCGGGCGGTTCCAGGGCGTCAAGCACCTGTGCGCCGACATGCTCGTACGGCTGGAGCAGGCCCGCGCGCTGGCCTGGGACGCAGCCGGGGCCATGGACGAGCCCGCCGACGTGCGCTCGCTGGTGGCGGCCCTCGCCGCGGGGACCGCCCTGGACGCCGCGTACTCCTGCGCCAAGGACTGCATCCAGATCCTCGGGGGGATCGGCTTCACCTGGGAGCACGACGCCCACATCCACCTGCGGCGGGCGATCGTCGCCCGCCAACTGCTCGGAGCCGGCGACGGGCACCGCCTACGGGCCGTACGGTGCGCGGCGGGCGGGGCGCGGCGCGGGTTGCGCCTGGAGCTGCCGGCGCGGGCCGAGGGGTACCGCGCGAAGGCCCGGGCCGCCATCGAGGACGCGCGCGGGCTCGACCCGGCCGCCGCCCGGCGGATCCTGGCCCCCACCGGCTACGCCGCCCCCTACCTGCCGCCGCCCTACGGGCTCGGCGCCGGGCCCGTCGAGCAGCTCGTCGTCCAGCAGGAACTCGCGGCCGCCGGGGTCAAGGTCTCCGACCTCGGCATCGCCACCTGGATCGTGCCCTCCCTGCTGGCCTACGGGACGCAGGCGCAGCGCGATGCCTACGCACTGCCCACCCTGCGCGGGGAGATCACCTGGTGCCAGCTCTTCTCCGAGCCGGGCGCCGGCTCGGACCTGGCCTCGCTGCGGACCCGGGCCGAGCGGCGGGAGGACGGCTCCTGGCTGGTCAACGGGCAGAAGGTGTGGACGAGTTCCGCCCACAGCGCCGACTTCGGGATCCTGCTCGCCCGTACCGATCCGGACGCGCCCAAGCACAAGGGGCTCGGCTACTTCGTCGTCGACATGAAGAACACCCCCGGCATCGACGTCCGGCCGCTGAAGGAGATCACCGGCGAGGCCCTCTTCAACGAGGTGTACCTCGACGACGTGGAGCTCCCGGCGGACGCGCTGGTCGGCGCGGCCGACGGCGGCTGGAAGGTCGCCCGCAACACCCTCGGCAACGAACGGGTGCACATGGCCGACCAGATGACCTTCGACACCGGGCTGGAGGCGCTGCTCGCGCGCGCCGCCGATCTCGACGGCGCCCACCGGGCCCGGATCGGCGCGCTGGCCGCCGAGGCGCACGCCCTGGCCTGCATCGGGCTGCGCACCACGCTCCAGCAGGTGTCGGGGCTGGAGCCGGGCGCGGGTGCGTCCGTACGCAAACTCGTCCAGACTCCGCACCAGCAGCGGACCGCCGAGCTGGTGCTCGAACTGCTGGGGCCGGCGGGCGCGGTGCGGGAGGGGGCGGGGGAGCGGGCCGTGCACGGGATGCTCATGTCCCGCTGCCTGACCATCGCCGGGGGCACCACGCAGGTCCAGCTCAACGTCGTCGCCGAGCGGATTCTCGGCCTCCCGAGGGACTGAAGGGACACCAGGGGCATGAAGTCGTACATCGTGGGCGTCGGCATGACGAAGTTCGAGAAGCCCGAGTCGCGGGACTGGCAGTACTGGGACATGGCGAAGGAGGCCGGGTCCGCGGCGCTCGCGGACGCGGGTGTCGACTACGGGCTGGTGCAGCAGGTGCCGGTGGGCTACTGCTTCCAGGCCTCCACCGCCGGCCAGCGCGCGGTGTACGGGCTGGGGCTGAGCGGGGTGCCGGTCTACAACGTCAACAACAACTGCGCGACGGGGTCGACGGCGCTGATGATGGCGCGGCAGTTCGTGGAGGGCGGCCTCGCCGACTGCGTGCTGGCGCTGGGCTTCGAGAAGATGAAGCGCGGCGCGCTGGGCGGGGGTGCTGCCGATGGCGGGGCCCGCGGCGGAGCCGCTGATGCATCCTTCGCGACCTCGCCGGTGGCCCGGCACTACGGGATCATGGCGGCGGGGCACGGCTTCCAGATGTCCCCGCCCACGGCGCAGATCTTCGGCAACGCGGCGCGGGAGCACATGGAGCGCCATGGGACCACACCCGCGCAGCTGGCGGCGGTCGGCGCGAAGAACCACCGGCACTCGGCGAACAACCCGAACGCGCAGTTCCAGGGCGTGTACTCGGTGGAGGAGATCCTGGCGGCGAAGGAGATCCACGCGCCGCTGACGAAGCTCCAGTGCTCGCCGACCTCGGACGGCGCGGCGGCGGCGCTGGTGGTGTCCGAGCGGTTCCTGGTGGCGCACGGGCTGCACGACAAGGCGGTGGAGATCGTCGGGCAGGCGATGACGACGGACACGGAGGAGTCGTTCGCGTCGGGCTCCTGCATCGACGTGGTCGGCAAGCCGATGAGCGCGGCGGCGGCCCGGCAGGTGTACGAGGCGTCCGGGCTCGGCATCGAGGACGTGGACGTGGTGGAGCTGCACGACTGCTTCTCGATCAACGAGCTGCTGACCTACGAGGCGCTGGGCATGTGCGAGGACGGCGCCGCGGGCAAGCTGGTGGAGAGCGGGGCCACGACGTACGGGGGCCGGTGGGTGGTCAACCCCTCGGGCGGCCTCATCTCCAAGGGCCACCCGCTCGGCGCGACGGGGCTGGCGCAGGCGGCGGAGCTGGTGTGGCAGTTGCGGGGCGAGGCGGGGGCGCGGCAGGTCGCGGGGGCCCGGGTGGGCCTGGCCCACAACATCGGCCTGGGCGGCGCGGCGGTGGTGACGATGCTGCGCCGGGGGTAGGCCTCCGAGGGCCGCGCGTTCGGCTCACGGCGGCGGAGAGCTGGGCTCCGCCCCCGTGAGCGAGACGCGCGGGGCCGGGTCAGAGCTTTTGGATGTCCTTGTGCACGACGTCGGAGCCAGGGTGGTCGGCGGCCAGGCGCACCTTGAGGGGGTGCCCGGCCGGCGCCTTGATGATCATGTCCGGGTACTCGCCCAGGCCGGTGCCGTGGCAGGAGGGCTCGGTGGTCAGATTGGACCAGCCGTCCGCGCCGTGCGGATCGTTCCACGCCACCCAGGCACAGTCGAGCTCGCCGCCGGTGATGGACACCGAGATGATCCTGACGGAGTTCACCGCGCCGTCGACGCGCTCGTAGATCACCGTTCCGGTGTTGTGGTGACGGCCCTTGCCGGCCTCCAGGTCGGCCTGGAGGACCGGGCCGGCCAGGGTGTCGGCGGCGGCCGGAGCCGCGGCTGAGGCAAGGGTCGCGGCCACGAGCGCGGCGGCGGCGGGCAGGGCGGACAAGCGCATGATCGACCTCTCCACGAACCGGGTTGAGGGGCCTCATCATGGTCCAGTACGCGGGCGGGCGCTGCGCCGGAATCCGTCAATCGGTGGCCCGGAACGAACGGTTGGGCGGCCCTGCCGGACCGGGGTCAGCGGGGCACCGGCTTCAGTTCGCAGCTGCCGTTCGTGCACTCCCTTCGGAGCCGGCCCCGGGAGACGGTTTCGGCCAGGCCGATCGCCCAGCACATGGGGCAGCCGCGCAGGGCGATCAGGCCGACCGGGGCCAGGAGCAGGGTGACCGGGCCGAGGAACGGGATGAGCGCGAAGGCCGCGATCAGCGCGCCGAAGCCCACCGCGCCGCGCGCCAGGTGCCGCGGCACGGACGCGCTCGCGAAGCCGGATCCGGAGGATGCTGCGGTGTCAGTGGTGGGCACGGGTGTCTCCCAGGGTGTGCTGGAGCGCGGCACGCGCCCGGTGGAGCCGCGACTTCATCGCGGCGGTGCTCAGGCCCAGGGCCTCGGCGGCGGCCCGGCCGCTGTGGCCCTGGACGTCCCGCATGATCAGCACCCGCCGCTGGTCCGCCGGCAGCCCGGCGATGGCCTCCGCCACCCGCCCCGCCTCCAGGCGCCGCAGTACCTCGTCCTCCGCCGACATGACGGCTGTGTCCGGCAGTGGCGGCCGCTCCCTCGGCATCAGCCGGGCCCGCCGCAGGCACTCGTTGCGGACGATGCGGAACATCCACGACGCCAGCGCCCCGGACGCCCTGAGCATCCCGATCCTGCGGTACAGGATGATCAGCGCCTCCTGGGCCGCGTCCTCGGCGTCCTCGCGCGACGCGCACAGGGAGTGCGCGAAGCGCCGTACGTTCGGATGCGATCCGGCGACCAGCGCGGTGAGCGAATCGAGGTCACCGGCCTGCGCGGCGACGATCAGGGCCTCGCCGGGCCAGTCCGTACGGTCAGCCACGGGCCCGGCCCCGCTTGCGCAGGACGGCGACGGTGCACGCGCAGAGCAGGACGGCGGCGCCGGCGACGACGACAACAGTGATCACGTCAAACCTCCAGGTCAGGTGCCGACCTCGGCGTCGGCAACATACACAAGAGGCGCGGGCACCCCGAAAGGATTCACCCCAGGGCCGGATCGACCACCGTCTCGCCCGTCGAGGCGCGGCGGACCGCCTCCGCCAGGTCCTCCACCCGGCCGTCCCGCAGGACCAGCCCCGCCGCGCCGGCGGCGAGCGCCGCCTCGCGCAGACCCGGGTGCGCCGAGCCCGTCATGACGAGGATCCGGCACTCCGGATCGTCCTCCAGTAGGGCGGTCACCGCCGCCAGCTCCTCCACCAGGGCGACCGCCGGGCGGGCCACCGGGTCCCGGACGACCTCGATGTCGGGCTGGAGGCCGAGCTGGAACGCCAGGGCCGGATTGTGCGGGTCCAGCAGGACCCGCAGGGCGCGGGCCTGGCGGTGTTCCACGGGCATTTCGTCCACCCGCCAAGCCTATCTGACGGGAAGTCAAGAGTCTTCCCAAGTGCGGGGGTGTGCGTTATACATTCCCTCACCGGCCGAGCCTAGAACGCGTTCTAGAACCGGCCGTCCCGCATACGACCTCGGTGCGGCCGACGGTGCGGACGACCGCGCCGAGGTCTTCCAGGCAGCGATTTTCCAACGACAGGGAGCCGCGTCCTCATGCCGATCGATGCCGCCAGGGCCCTCGCCGCAGACCCCCGCCAGGGGGACATCGGCTGGGACCACAAGGACATCCAGCTCTACCACCTCGGCCTCGGCGCGGGCCTGCCGGCGACCGACCCGGACGAGCTGCGCTACACCCTCGAATCCAAGCTCCACGTCCTCCCCAGCTTCGCGACCGTCGCCGGAGCCGGCATGGCCATGCTCGGCGGCCTCGGCCAGCCCGGCATCGAGGTCAACCTCGCCGACGTCCTGCACGGCGGCCACTCCATCGAGCTGCACCGGCCCATCCTCGTCAAGGGGCGCGCCACCTCCAGCTCCAAGGTCGCCGCCGTCTACGACAAGGGCAAGGCGGCCGTCATCGTGCTGCGCTCCGAGGTGGCCGACGCCGACGGGCCGCTGTGGACCAGCGACGCGCAGATCTTCGTACGGGGAGAGGGCGGCTTCGGCGGCGAGCGCGGGCCCTCCGCCCGGGAGGAACTGCCCGCGCGCACCCCCGACCGGGTCGAGGAGCGGCACATCCGCGAGGACCAGGGACTCCTCTACCGCCTGTCCGGCGACTTCAACCCGCTGCACGCCGACCCCGAGTTCGCCAAGCTGGCCGGCTTCGACAAGCCGATCCTGCACGGGCTGTGCTCGTACGGGATGACCCTCAAGGCCGTCGTCGACACGGCCCTCGACGGGGACGTCTCCCGGGTCCGCGCCTACCGCACGCGCTTCGCCGGGATCGTCTTCCCG
Organism: Streptomyces sp. NPDC060232; assembly: GCF_042726555.1. Lineage (NCBI taxonomy): Bacteria > Bacillati > Actinomycetota > Actinomycetes > Kitasatosporales > Streptomycetaceae > Streptomyces > Streptomyces sp. NPDC060232. The sequence continues at coordinate 22,511 of NZ_JBHXAG010000017.1, forward strand.
GGCGAGACGCTGCGCATCCGGATGTGGCAGGAGCCCGGCCGCGTCCTGGTGTCGGTGACCGCCGTCGAACGGGACGACGCGCCGGTCCTCGCCGACACCGTCGTCGAACACGCATAACACTCCGCCCCCCTGACAGCACCGACAGGAGCCGCACCGTGCGCGCAGCACTGCAGAGCGAGATCGGGCAGGACAAGCTGGAAGTCGTCGACGACATGGAGGCCGTGGGCTTCGGCCCCGGCAAGGTGAAGATCCGGATCAAGGCCACCGGCCTGTGCCACTCGGACCTGTCCGCGATGAGCGGCGTGCTGCCGCAGCCGGCCCCCTTCATCCCCGGCCACGAGGGCTCCGGCGTGATCACCGACGTCGGCGACGGCGTCACCGGTCACGCGATCGGCGACCGCGTCCTCGTCTGCTGGCTGCCCCCGTGCGGCCACTGCCCGTCCTGCGGGCGCGGCCAGGGACACCTGTGCCTGGAGGCCTTCGGCAACGTCGCCACCCCCAACTTCAAGCGGGGCGACGGCGACATCTTCGGCTTCGCCGGCACCGGCACCTTCTCCGAGGAGATGGTCGTCCCCGCCGCCTGCGCCGTCCCGATCCCCGACGACCTCCCCTTCGACATCGCGGCACTCATCGGCTGCGGCGTCACCACCGGACTCGGCGCGGCCGTCAACACCGCCAAGGTGACAGCCGGTTCCTCGGTGGCCGTCATCGGCTGCGGCGGCGTCGGCATATCCGTCATCCAGGGCGCCAAGGTGCAGGGCGCGGCCCAGATCATCGCCGTGGACCCCGTCGCATCCCGCCGCGAGGCGGCCCTGCGGTTCGGGGCCACCGAGGCGGTCTCCCCGGAGGAGTTCGCCGACGCCAGGAACCGGATCACCGCCGGCGAGGGCTTCGACTACGTCTTCGAGGTGGTCGGCAAGTCCGCGACCGCGCAGAAGGCGTACGAGATGACACGGCGCGGCGGCTCCGTCGTCGTGGTCGGGGCGGGCGCCCTCGACGACAACTTCCAGATCAACATGTTCTCGCTGTTCTTCGACGAGAAGAAGATCCTGCCGTCGATGTACGGAGGCGGCGACGTGCTCCGCTCCTACGAGCGCACCATCGCGCTGTGGCGGGCCGGCCGGATCGACCTGGCGAACCTGATCACGCACCGGGTGAGCCTGGCCGAGGTCAACGACGCCCTGGACCAGATGCGCACGGGCGTCGCCCTGCGCACCTGCATCGAACTCTGACCGTCCCGGCCGGCTCTGACCGTCCCGGCCGGCTACGACCGTCCCGGCCGTCGCCGACCTGCGCCGACAGCTCTGACCGTCTCGACCCGCTCTGAGAGGAACGCTACGGATGTCACTCCCACTTGAGGGGCTCTGCGCCATCGTCACGGGCGCGGGCCGCGGGCTCGGCCGGGCCGAGGCGATCGAGCTCGCGCGGCTGGGCGCGAGCGTGGTCGTCAACGACTTCGGCCAGCCCGGCCGGGACGGCTCGGGCGAGGCCTCGGCCGCCCCGGCGCAGGAGGTGGCCGAGGAGATCCGCGCCGCGGGCGGGCAGGCCGTCGCGCACCTCGGCGACGTGGCCGACTTCGGGCAGGCGCGCGAGCTGGTCGAGCTGGCGGTGAGCACCTACGGAAAGCTCGACGTCCTGGTCAACAACGCGGGCATCCTCCGCGACCGGATGATCTTCTCGATGTCGGAGGAGGAGTGGGACTCGGTGATCCGCGTCCACCTCAAGGGCCACTTCAACACCACCCGCTTCGCCTCAGCGCACTGGCGCGAACGGTCGAAGGCCGCAGGCGGCCCGGTCTACGGCCGGATCGTCAACACCTCCTCCGAGGCCTTCCTCGGCGGCTCGGCAGGCCAGCCGAACTACGCGGCGGCCAAGGGCGGCATCGTGGGCCTGACGACCTCGACCGCCCTGGCCCTGGCGAAGTACGGGGTGACGGCCAACGCCATCTGCCCGCGCGCCCGCACCCGTATGACGCAGGACGTCTTCGCCGGCTTCGAGGTCCCCGAGGACGGCAGGCTGGACGCCCTCGCCCCCGAGCACGTCGCCCCGCTCGTCGGCTACCTGGCCTCACCCGCCTCCGCCAAGGCCAACGGGCAGCTCTTCGTCGTCCACGGCGGCATCGTGGTCGTCATGGAACGCCCGAAGGTCGCCGCCAAGTTCGACACGGGCAAGGAGTCCTTCTCCTACGAGGAGCTCGACGAGGTCCTCACCCCGCACTACGCCTCCCGCCCGGCGAACGAGACCTTCGCCGCGCCGGAGGTCCTGGGCCTCAAGCACGGCTGACCGCCGGGGCGCGGCCCTACCGCCCCGCCAGCGGAGCCTGCTGCAGGGGGACCGGCCGCGGTGAGGGCGGGGGCGGCGGATCCCTGCGGACCGGCGGGTCCACAGGGGCCGGCGGGTCCACGCGGACCGGCGGGGGAGGGGCGGCGGGAAGGGTCATCCCCGCGAGCCCGCAGGGCACCTCCGGGATCGCGTACGGGAGGTGCAGGCGGCCCTGCGGGCTCCACAGGCCGGCCCCGCCGAGCCACCCCGCCGGGGCCGCCGTCCGGAAGACGTGCCGGTCGGCGGGGCGCCACAGGCCGATGTCCCCCTCGGGCAGCCGCAGCGCCACCCCGCAGGTCTCCGGCATCAGGGCCTGGCCCGGCTGGACGGCGAAGGGCAGGGCGTCCCTCAGCCGCAGGCACTCGGGGAAGCGGACCGGACGCGAGCTGCCCAGCACGCCCCAGCCCAGGCGCGGTTCGCCCGGGGCGTCGGAGCGGATCAGCAGCAGTCCGCTGTCCGGGTCGGCCAGCAGCAGCCGGTCGTCGCTGTCCTCGGTGATCTGCAGCAGCGGGGTGATCCTGCCGTCGCCGCCCAGGTCCACGGTGACGGCCTTGGCGGTGCCCTCCAGCTCGCGGTCCAGGGCCAGCAGCCGGCCCGTCCGGTCCAGCCACACCCCGCCGGAGCAGCGCCCAGGGATCCGGGCCACCCGCTGCGGTCCGAAGGCGCACCCGGCCACCTGCCACAGTGTGGTCACGGTGTCCGACGCCGCCACGGCGAAGGCTCCGGAGCCGTCCGGGGCCGGCGGGAGCAGGAAGACCCGTACGCCCTCCTGCGTGTCCACGCCGCCCAGCTGGAGCTCCCCGGTGCGCGGCCCGGCCGCGGCGCCCGTCGGGTAGAGCAGGGCGAAGGCGTGCCGGTCCGCGACCCGGCGGTGGATCAGCACGCGCCCGTCGGCCAGCGGGAGGAGCTCGCTGTCCGCCTCCTCGGGCTGTGCGAGGGGCAGCGGCACCGCGTAGGGCTCGGGACCGGCGAGGGTCCAGCGTTCCGCGAAGCGCGCCTCGCCGTCCCCGGCGAGCCGGGCGGCGTACGACCCGTCCGCGGAGATCGTGAACGGGGCCGTGGTCGTCATCTCGATGGCACAGACAGTCATCCGGGCCGTCACCTCCGGTGAGGAAGCTAGTTTTCGGGATTCCGCCGAACAACACGACCAAGGCGGCTTCACACGTAAGGGTGTCCGCGCGGCGATTCGTCTGTGATGGGCGGTGCGCTTGTGCTGTGCGGCATCGAAAGGCAGGCGCTGCGGGCGGGCGGCGGGCCGCTTCGCAGGTACCGGCGCTGACCGGACCGGCCGCCACGGACGGTAGCCTTGGCCCGTGCCCCGTCTCTCTGAAGTCATCGCCGCGCTGGACGCTCTCTGGCCCCCCTCGCGGGCCGAGCAGTGGGACGCGGTCGGAACCGTATGCGGCGACCCCGACGCCGAGGTCAGCCGGGTCCTCTTCGCGGTGGACCCCGTCCAGCAGATCGCCGACGAAGCCGTGGAACTGGGTGCCGACCTGATCGTCACCCACCACCCCCTCTATCTGAGGGGCACCACCACGGTCGAGGCCGGCACCTTCAAGGGCCGCGTCGTGCACACGCTGATCAAGAACGACATCGCGCTGCACGTCGCCCACACCAATGCCGACACCGCCGACCCCGGCGTCTCCGACGCCCTCGCCGGCGCCCTGGACCTGCGGATCACCGGCCCGCTGGTGCCGGACCCGAGCGACCCCGAAGGCCGCCGCGGCCTCGGCCGCATCTGCGAGCTGGACCGCCCCGAGACCCTGCGGGAGTTCGCCGCCCGCTGCGCGGCCTGGCTGCCGCCGACCGCCCAGGGCATCCGCGTCGCAGGCGACCCGGACGCGATGATCCGGCGCGTCGCCGTCAGCGGCGGCTCCGGCGACAGCCTCCTCGCGGAGGCCCGCGCCGTGGGCGTGGACGCGTTCGTGACCGCCGACCTGCGTCACCACCCGGTGTCCGAGGCCCGCGAGCAGAGCCCGCTGGCCCTCGTCGACGCCGCCCACTGGGCCACCGAATGGCCCTGGTGCGAGCAGGCCGCCGCGCAGCTCGACGCGATCTCCGAGCGCCACGGCTGGGGTCTGCGCACCCACGTCTCGCGCACGGTCACCGACCCGTGGACGGTGCACGCGCCGTCCGTAGCCTCCCCTTCTATCTCTGGAGCCCCCAACTGAACGCCGAGCCCGCCGACCAGATCCGACTTCTCGATGTCCAGGCGCTGGACGTCCGGCTGTCTCAGCTCGCCCACAAGCGCAAGTCGCTGCCCGAGCACGCCGAGCTCGACACCCTGACCAAGGACCTGGCGCAGCAGCGCGACCTGCTGGTCGCCGCCCAGACCCAGGCGAGCGACACGGCGCGCGAGCAGACCAAGGCGGAGCAGGACGTCGACCAGGTGCGCCAGCGCGCGGTCCGCGACCAGCAGCGGCTCGACTCCGGCGTGGGCATCTCGGCCCGGGACCTGGCGAACCTGCAGAGCGAGGTCGTCTCCCTCGCCAAGCGCCAGGGTGACCTGGAGGACGTGGTCCTGGAGGTCATGGAGCGCCTGGAGGCCGCGCAGGAGCGCGTCTCCGAGCTGACCGAGCGCGTCTCCGCCCTGGAGGCCAAGGTCGCGGACGCCACCATCCGTCGGGACGCGGCCACCGCCGAGATCGACGCCGAGGTCGCGAAGGCCACCAAGGACCGCGAGGTGATCGTCACCTCCATGCCGGGCGACCTGATGGCCCTGTACGAGAAGATCCGCGTCAAGCAGGGCGGGGTCGGTGCCGCCCGCCTCTACCAGCGCCGCTGCGAGGGCTGCCGGCTGGAGCTCGACATGGCCGAGGTCAACGAGATCAAGGCCGCGGCCCGCGACCTGGTCGTCCGCCACGAGAACTGCGGCCGCATCCTGGTCCGTACGGCCGACTCGGGCATCTGATGCAGCGACTCGTCCGGATCGTCGTGGAGGCGGACGGCGGGTCCCGGGGCAATCCGGGGCCCGCCGGCTACGGCGCGGTCGTCCTCGACCCGGCCTCGGGCGAGACGCTGGCCGAACGCGCCGAGTACATCGGCGTCGCGACGAACAACGTGGCGGAGTACAAGGGCCTGATCGCCGGGCTCACGGCGGCCCGTGACCTCGCGCCCGACGCGGCGGTCCTGGTCCGGATGGACTCCAAGCTCGTCGTCGAGCAGATGTCGGGCCGCTGGAAGATCAAGCACCCGGACATGAAGCCGCTCGCGGCTGAGGCCGCGCGGATCCTGCCGCGCGCGCAGGTGACGTACGAGTGGATCCCGCGCGAGCGGAACAAGCACGCGGACCGGCTCGCCAACGAGGCGATGGACGCGGGCAGGCGCGGCGGGCAGTGGGAGCCGTCGGCCTCCTCGGCCGCCTTCACGACCGTGTCGGCCGTGCCGGCCCCGTCGGGTCCGCCCGGTGACGCCGCCGCGGGTGCGGCGGCGGCGCGGGCGGCCCTGGCCGGCGCCCGGCCCGGCCCCGACGCCGCGGCCGCCCGCGGCATCGCCGGCGCCGAAGAGGCCCAGGCGGGCGGCGCCGCGACGGCCGACGCCATGTCTCCTCGTACGTCGGCCACCGCGCCGGTGTCCGCGGAGGCAGGGGCCGACACCCTCTTCGCGGAGCCCGGCTCCGGTACGGGCGGACCGATCCCGTCGGCGGCGCCGGCGCCCGGCCGGGCCGATCAGGACCGGACGGCCACCGCCCCCGCGGGTGGGCAGGGCTGGGCCCCCGACATGGGGGCGCCGGCCACCTTCGTGCTGCTGCGACACGGCGAGACCGCGCTCACCCCGCAGAAGCGGTTCTCCGGCAGCGGCGGAAGCGACCCCGAGCTGTCCCCGGCGGGCCGCCGCCAGGCGGCGGCCGTCGCCGAGGCGCTCGCCGCCCGCGGCACCGTCCAGACGGTCGTCAGCTCCCCGCTGCTGCGCTGCCGTGAGACCGCGCAGGCCGTCGCCGACCGCCTCGGCCTCGCCGTGACGGTCGAACAGGGCCTGCGCGAGGTGGACTTCGGCGCCTGGGAGGGTCTGACCTTCGCCGAGGTGCGGGAGCGTTTCCCGGACGACCTGCAGGCCTGGCTGGACTCCCCGAAGGCCGCCCCCACCGGCGGCGGGGAGAGCTTCGCGGCCGCCACCCGCCGGATCTCGGCCACCCGCGACCGGCTGCTGGCCGAGCACGCGGGCCGCACGGTCCTGCTGGTCACCCACGTGACCCCGGTCAAGATCCTGGTCCGCCTCGCGCTCGGGGCCCCGCCGGAGTCCCTCTACCGCATGGAACTCTCGGCGGCGTCCCTGTCGGCGGTGGCCTACTACGCGGACGGCAACGCCTCGGTCCGCCTGCTGAACGACACCTCGCACCTGCGGTAGGCGCCCTCAGGGTGCGGGCTTGAGGTGGCCGAGGGCCTCCGTCGCCCGGGCGAGGGAGCGGGCCATGTTCCGCGCCTCGGCCCGGGCGGACTGGACGGCGTGCTCGGCCCGGCGGGGCGCGCCACCGTCCGGGGCGGTCCAGTCACCGCCGTCGGTCCGCCGGATGCGCTGCTCCAGGTGCTCCAACGCGTCTTCGAGGTGGCGGGCGAGGTCGAGCAGGCTCCCGGTCACGGAAGCGATCTCGGCGGGGTCCGCGTAGGAGCTGCGGGAGTCGGTCGCTTCGGCCAGGTCGCGTACGTGCGCGGCGGCAGCGGCCGCGCGCTCGGAGTGGTCGCTCATGAGCCGAGCGTGCCGCATCGGCCTCACGGCCGGAAGGTGTCGGCCCCAACGGGCCGCCGATAGGCATCGGCACCGACCGCCTCGATCGGAGCGGGGACCGGGGCCCGTGCCGGGCGTCCCGCAACGGCCGGCGCCCCGTGACGCCGGGCGTTCCGCAACGGCCCTGCCGACCGGCGGTCCGGGCTCCGGAGCGCCGTGCCCGGTCCGGGTCCAGGCGGTCGGCCAGGCCCGCGGCGGTGAAGGCGGCCTGAGCACCCCGCCCCCGCAAGAAGGGACCGCAGACCGGCGTCTTCCGGATCCTGGTCCTGGCGCTGCTGGCCGTCCTTGCCGTCGCCCAGATATCCGAGGCCGTCGCCGGGTGGCAGACCGCAGACATCATGACGGAGATGTACTGCGACAAGGTCACCCTCCGTAGCCTCGACCCCAACTGCGACTGACCGCACGCCAAGCCCCGCCCCGGCAAAGAGCAGGCCAGCGGGGGCGTTCGCCGTTTCGAGGGTCAGACGGTCTGCTCGATGTGCTCGAAGATGTCCGCGTCGGTCTCACGCTGCCAGTCGGGGAGGGCGTCCCAGTCGGCGACGTAGCTCGGCTTCGGCTCCGGGATGTGCTTGTGGATCTGGGCGATCCAGCACAGCGCGACGAACCGGCCCCTCTGCTCCCGGCTGAGCTTCGCCGTCTGACCGCCGCTCACGTGGACGAAGTCGCGGACCTGGCCGTAGACCGCGGCGGCGCACTGCCTCTCCCACTCCGGCGCCTCGTCCCACGGCGTGATGTATCTGGGCTTCGGCTCGCCGGGGAAGTGCTTCTTCACGCCGGCGATCCATGCCTCTCGGAAGATGCGGCCGTCGTCGCTCATATGGTCTTCCTTCATCAGACGGTGGCTCCGATCTTCTGCGAGAACCGGCGCAGCCCCGGCATCTCCGGGTTCATCATCAGCAGCTCCGAGGTGATCGCCCGTACCTTCGGCCGGGCCGCTTCCTCCGGCGCGTACGAGGCCAGGGCGCGGAGCGCATGGAACGTCTTGGTCGGCTCGTCGAGCGCCTGCCAGACCCGGGCAACGTCCATACACATCCGCCCTCGCCGCTCGGCCGTCGGCAGTAGGCGCGGATCGAGCTTCTCCGCGTAGGCGAGGGCCTGGTCGTCCTCGCCGAGCGCGTGGTGCACGCTGATCCGGAACCCCTGCGTCTGAGCCTCCCCGAACTCGCCTGGGATGTAGAGCCGCTGTGCGACAGTCTCCCGCCGCTTCGCCGTTTCCTCGGCCGCCCCGATCAACTCCATTGCCTGCCCCCGCCAACCGGCCTGCGCGGCGCTGTACGACGCCGTCAGCATCAGCGTGCCGCGCATCGCGAGTTCGTCCGGCCGTTGCCCCAAGCGGGTGGCCGCTTCGTGAAGATGGTCGATCGCGGCCTGATAGTCGCCGCTGCGCCGAAGGGACACCCCCATGGAGTGTGCCGCCTCGCCCATCACCACAGGATTACCCGTCAGCTCCGCCTGCGCACGCGCCCGTTCGGCCGCCACCCAAGCCATGCCCTGGTAGTTCTTGATGGCGAGCTGCGCGAGGAGGACGTACGCGCGGGCTGTGATGTCGTGGGTTTGCGAGGCGAGCGAGCCGGAGATCAGCGACGGAAGCGTGCGGCCGAGCTTGCTGTAATGCGCGGCCTGGAAGACCGTGCGGGCTTCGACAAGGGCGGCGAGCAGCGCTTCCCGAGACGTCGGCCGGGCATGAGGAAGACGGAACAGCGAACGCTCCACCAGCTCCTTCGGGTCGACGGCCGCGGCGGATGCGTTGCCGGGCAGCGCGGCAGCGATGCCGACCCCCAGCCCGAGCGTGAGCACTTTTCGGCGGTGCACGTCATCCCCTTCGAGTCCGACGTCGGCAGCAGTCAGCCCCAGGACACCACATAAAGCGGCCAGCGTGTCCTCGTCCGGATTGATCTTCCCGGTTTCGACCCGCGACAGCCACGACCCGGAATAGCCGACTGCCTTGCCCACGCCACCTTGCGACAGCCTCTTTACGTTCCGAGCCTGCCGCAGCACATCCCCCAGCAAATCGCCCATGCACAGAGTGTGCCGATGCATGCACAGGATTTGCAGACTCTTCGTCAGACATGGTCCGAACGGGGCTGCCTCGATTCACTGGTCATCACGCCGCCCCCGCAGGGCGGTCGCTCGCCGGCAGGGCACCGCTTCGTCTCCCATGTCGCACGGTGCCCTGCTGCAACTCCCTCGGAAAGGAGCACGCGATGCCCGGCACGGAACTCCCGCGCCGCAGCCCCGGCGTCAGCGGACGCAAGGTCTCCGTCCCCGAGCCGCAGCCCGGCGCACCGAGCCGGACTCTGCGGATAGGAGCGGCCGGGGCTCGGAGAAGTTCATGCGCCTCGCTGAGGTGCGTGGGGAGGACGCCCCTTGAGCAGGCGCCCGTCCTGGTTGTACGAGGGCGCCCGCGTCCTCGACCCGGCCAAGGGCCGTGAGGGGATCGTGCAGTTCATCGGCGAGTGGGAGAACCCTGAGACCCGCCGCGTCATCCCCGAAGCAGTCTTCCTGCGCCCCGAAGGCGGCGGTGTCGAGTGGATCGTGGCCGATCACCAGGCACTGCGGCAGGCCGACCCTCGCTGAACCCCGCTACGTCCCGCCCCGCACCTCCTACAGCACCAGCGCCCGGGGCGGGTGCACCACTTCCTCTCCGCACCTGACCAGGTAGTCGGCGCGGGGAGGAACGGCGCCGGGGACATGTCTGGGGACGTGCTCCCCGGCGCCACCCACGGACCACTCGAAAGGCAATCGAGAGGAGCACCATGGCAACCGCGACACCGGTGGTCAACTGGACCGCCCTGCACAACTTCGCCACGCTCGGCGGCCAGTTCCGCGTCTCCCTCACCCCGAAGTGCAACGTGGCCTGCTGGTTCTGCCACAACGAGGGCGACGTACCCCCGCCGTGCACCCGCACCCACCGGCACATGCAGCCGCGCACGGCCGAGCTGTGCGCCGAGCACTTCACGATGATCACGCGCGAAGTGATCGACGCGGGCCTCACCCGCGTCTACTTCACCGGCGGTGAGCCGCTGATGTCCCCGCTCGCACGCCCGGTCCTCACGTCCCTGCCCGTCCGCCGGCCCGGCGTCAGCTACACCATGATCACGAACGGCACCCTCGTACGCACTCAGCAGGACTGGCTCGCCGAGGCCGCCCTGGACCGTATGAAGGTCTCCCTGCACTACTTCTCCGACGAGTCGTTCCGAGCCATTGCGGGGACCCGCAAGAGCGTCACCACTGTGCTCGACGGCATTGACGCGGCCCGGGAAATCTGCGGCCAGGTCGAGATCAACACGCTCATGCAGAAGGAGAACGAGCACGAACTCACCCGCATCCTCGACTTCGCCCTGGACCGCCGGATGCCCGTCCAGTTCATCGAGCTGGTCGAGACCGGCTTCAACGCCAGCCGCACATCTTCCGCCATCGGCGCGGAAAAGATCATCAGCCACCTGCGCACCCTCACCGGCGACGAGCGGACCGAAGTCGCCGGAGTCGGCCAGGGACGCCGTGTGTTCCGCGTGGACGGGGTGGAGATCGACGTCATCCACCGCGACCTCGGCCGCCACCACGTCGGCCAGTGCGGCACCTGCCCCCTCAAGCCCACCTGCATCGAAGGATTCTGGTCCCTGCGCCTGGACCACGCCGGCGGACTCCAGCCGTGCCTCTTGCGGGACGACCTCCGCTTGGACCTGCTCCCGCTTCTCGACTCCCCGGACGGCATCACCCCCGCCATCGCCGCACACGTCGCCTCCTTCACCGAGGGCCTCCTGTGACCGGCCTCCGCGGCAAATACGCGCCGCTCACCACAGCAACCCCGGTCCTGCACCCGTTCATCGGTCTGGAAGGCGTGTCCGGCGTCGGGAAGTCCACCCTGGCCCGGCTCCTGGCACTACGCATGAACGGCTGGCACATCCACACCCCGCCCGACCCCCACAGTCCGCTCCTGCCCACCATCATTGCTGGCGTCCGCCCGCTGCCGCAGCTCGCCTTCCTGCTGTCAGGCTTGATGCACGCCTCCGACGAGATCCGCCGCCAGCTCAGTGACCGGCCCGTCATCGCCGACCGCTACCTGTCCTCGGTGGTCGCCTGTCACTCCGCCATCACCGGCACACCCATGGACCAGGTCGCCGCGATCGTGGACGCCTTCCACCCCTACCTGGTCGTCCCCGACGCCACGTTCTACCTGACCGTCTCGGACCGCTCCCTCAGGGAGCGCATGGGAACCAAGGACGACACGAAGCAGGACGACGAAGAGCTCTTCGGCGTCCCCGGCCGGCTCGCTCTGCTCCGCCAGAACTTCGCGGCCGCGGCTACCGCGGACCCCACCGCCGTCCTCCTCGAAGCCGACGGCCGCACCCCCGACGACCTCGCCGACATGATCACCGCCCACCTCAAGGAGCGCTGTGCTTAACCCCATCGACACCGCCACCGTGATCGGCGAGAACGAGGTCAGCGGCGCCTTCCCCGGCCAGATCCACGAGGGCGTCGCCTGGTGGGTCGGAGCCTGTTATGTCGCCCTCACCCGCACCAGCGCCCTAGCCGTCGCCGACGACGGGCACCCCGCCACGGCCGAATTCCGCCGACGCATCACCCAAGGCGCGGTCAACGCCCGCCACTTCGCATGCCACGTCACCGACCTCGGCCCCAGCAGCGAGGAAGCTCTCAAGGCCACGATGGACGACCTCGGCGGAGTACCCGGCGCCTACCTCCACACGAGCAAGGACGACGACCACACCACCATCACCATCCGCCTCTACGCCGCCGACGGCAGCCCCGTGACCGAAACCAGCGGACTCGCCGACCTCCGCCGCATGATCGACAACGACCGCATCCCCATCCCCGTCAACGAGCATGCCCGAGGCACCATCACCCGTCGCTTCTCGGACGGCACCGTCTCGTGATCAACGCCCGCGCCCTGATCGAGTCCGGCGCGAACATCCTCTTCGTCACCCTGGACTCCCTCCGTTACGACGTCGCCCGCGCCTGCGCACACGCAGGAGACACCCCCCGCATCGCCGCCTACCTGCCCGGGGGAGCCTGGGAGGAGCGCCGCACCCCCGGCACCTTCACCCTGCCCGCGCACACCGCCTTCTTCTCCGGCTTCCTGCCCAAGCTCCCCCAGCCGGTACAACCACCCCGCATATGGGAATGCCGCCCGCCCGCCTTCAAGACCGTCGACCCCGAGACCTTCGTCTTCGACGCCCCCAGCCTCCTCGCCGGCCTCAGCCGGTACGGATACCGCACCGTTTGCGTCGGCGGCGTCACCTACTTCTCCCGAGAGACCCCACTCGGCTCCGTCCTGCCCGCCATGTTCGACGAGGACCACTGGCGACCCGAGTTCTGCTCGCCCGAGCCGGACTCCACACGTCACCAGGTCGACCACGCCTTGGCCCTCGCCTACACCCACCGGGACCGGCCCCTGTTCCTGTTCGTCAACGTCTCCGCCACCCACGTCCCCCACGGTCACTACCTCGGCGAGTCCTCCGACTCCTGGCAGTCACAGGCCGCCGCCCTCACCTATGCAGACGAGCACCTCGGCCGCCTCCTGGAGCAGCTCACCGCGACCGGGCGATGGCTGGTGATCATGTGCGCCGACCACGGGGACGCCTTCGGGGAAGACGGTTACCGCGGCCGCGGAATCGCCCACCCCACGGTGATGAACGTTCCGTTCAACGCCTTCGTCACCGGCCCGCGGAGTAGCCTCCCGACGTATGCAGACACTTCCCGTACAGAGTGACGCAGCCGTCGTCGTCGCCCGTGACATCCAAGGACTGGTGGCGGTGCTGACCAGCCGGACTGCCAGGCACGGCGAGCTGTTCCTTCCCGGCGGACGTCTCGACCCCGGCGAGACACCGCTGGAAGGCGCCCGCCGGGAGCTGCGGGAAGAAGCAGGAATCACCGCCGTTGACTGGACCGAACTTGGCACCTACGCCATCACCCTCGCCTCGCCCGCCCGCATGTCGCTCTTCCTCGCCGAGGAACTCACCCTCGGGCCCCAACAGCTCGACGAGGGCGAAGAAGACTTCAAGCTGATGTGGTGGCCGATGCAGGACACCATCAAGGCAGCCGAAGACGGCCGCTTCCTCCTCCCCGGCGGCCCCCTCGCACTGCTCCTCGCCGACCGGCGCTGACAGCAACGCCCCGCCTCAGCAGCAGGCGGGTTCTATCGATCCCCGCAACACCCTGGAGTTCAGGGAGTTGCGGGGATCGTGGATTTTGGGGATTTGAGGGCGAGGTTCTTCGAGGCGCTGGACCGGGAGAACGGCAGTGTCACGGGTGCTGCTCGGGCGGTGGGGGTGAACCGTCACACGGCGGCCGGGCGGGCGCGCAAGGCTGGTGTCCGTGGTCGGGGGAAGCCCGGTACGAGCGGGCATCCGGGCCGGGCGGAGTATCACCGGCTGTGTGCGTTGGGGGTGCGGCGGCGGGGCGGAGCGCACGCCTTCGAGATGCGTTCCATTGCGTGTCCAGCGTGGGCATCTGACGCGATCCGGCCAAGTTCAACCTCGGTGGTGACAGAGCAGGGTCGACAGTCCACCACCGCGTTACCGCAGGTGAGGGGCAGGATCCCACTCCCGATAAGGGAGTGGGGCAGACGAGCCGGCCTGTACGCCGGGTTCTGTCACCCGGTGACCTCGCGGTCGCCGGGGAGACGGCCATCCATCTAGGACCGGCGTTGCCGCCGGCCTCGTGCGGTCTACCCGCGAACTCGGGCGGGCAGCCCTCAAGCGTTCGCGCAGACCCGTCCGGGGACGGATCCTCTTGACCTTGCTCCGGGTGGGGTTTACCTAGCCGCCTGGGTCACCCCAGGCGCTGGTGGTCTCTTACACCACCGTTTCACCCTTACCGAGGGCCGAAGCCCCCGGCGGTCTGTTTTCTGTGGCACTGTCCCGCGGGTCACCCCGGGTGGGCGTTACCCACCACCCTGCCCTGTGGAGCCCGGACGTTCCTCGGCGGGATCCGAGGATCCCGACGCGGCCGCCCGGCCGACTCGTCTGCCGTGGCGACCATGTTACCGGCTGTGCCGTCGCCGCTTGACCTTGCCGCAACGGCAGGGTTTCTACTGAGGGCATGCGGATCGGAGAGATCGCCGCGGTGGTCGGGGTCACCACCCGGGCGATCCGGCACTACCACCATGTCGGGCTGCTCCCGGAACCGGAGCGGCGCCCCAACGGATACCGGGCCTACACCGTCCGGGACGCCGTCCTGCTGGCCCGCGTACGGCGGCTCACCGAGCTCGGGCTCAGCCTTGACGAGGTGCGCGACGTCCTCGCGGACGACGCCGGGCGCGACCTGGCCGACGTACTGGAGGAACTCGACGCCGACCTCGCCCGGCAGGAGGCCGAGATCAAGGAGCGGCGGCGACGGCTCGCCGTGCTCCTGGCCGCGGAGCCTGGCGCGGGCGAGCCGACCTCGCCCGCGCTCGCCGCGCTCCTGGCGAAGGCGCCGCGCACCACCTCGCCGGCGGCGGCGAAGGACCGCGAACACCTGACGCTCCTCGACGCCTCGGGCGTCGGCGGCGAGGAGATCTACGCCGCACTCGGGCCGCTGGCCTCCGACCCCGGAATGCTCGCCCTGTACGAGCGGCTGGACGAACTCGCCGAGGCCCCCGCGGACGACCCGCGGATCCCGGGCCTGGCGGCGGAGCTGGTGGCGGCGGTCCCCGACGAGGTGTTCGCCGCGATCCCCCGGGACGGGGCGGTCGTGACCGGGTTCAAGGAGGCGCTGCTCGCCGAGTACGCCCCCGCACAGGCGGAGGTCGTCCGCCGCGTCATGGAGGCCTTCATCGAGAGGGGACGGGGATGACACGCGCGGTACGGGCGGCCCGGATCGTGGTGGCTGCGGTCCTGCCGGCGGAGCTGGCGCTCGTGGTGTGCGTGGCGGCCGGGGTACGGCTGCCCGCGCCGGCCCTGGCCGCCGCCGAGGCGGTGGTGTTCGGGGTGCTCCTGCTGGAGGCGTGGGTGTTGCACAGGCTCTACGCCACCGCCCGCGCAGCCGGTGGCGAGGAACCTCGGGCCGCCCTGCGGACGGCGGTCCGCGCCGTGGTCCCGGTCCAGGTCCGGCGGCTGCTGCGGCACGAGCTGCACGCCGGCGCCTCCCTCGGCTGGTGGGTCCTGCGCCGCAAGCACGGGGTGCGCCCGGGGGACCTTGCCGCCGCGTACACCGGACCGCAGACGGCCATGACGTACGGGATGGTCTTCGTGTCGGTGGTCGAGACCGTCGCGCTGGCCCTCCTCATCCCCTGGCCGGCGGTCCACCGGGTGGTGCTCGTGCTGGACGTGTACGGGATCCTGCTGGTGATCGCCCTGCACGCCGCCTGCGTCACCCGGCCGCACGTGGTCGGCGCCGACGGCACGCTGCGGATCCGCTACGGCGCCCTCTTCGACCTCGCCGTCCCGCCGGACGCGGTGGCCTCCGTACGGGTGGAGCGCCGCTATCCCGAGGGACGGCTGGTCACGCTCTCCGAGGACGGAGTGCTCGACCTCATCGTCGGCGGCCAGACCACCGTGACCCTGGAGCTGAACCGCCAGCTCACCTTCACCCGCCCGCTTGGCGCCCGCGCGTCGGCCAGCACCGTCCGCTTCCACGCCGACGACCCCCGCGCGCTGGTCTCGGCCCTGCGCCAGCCGGCGTAGTCGCTGAGGGCGGGCGGGCGTCTACCCTGGCCGGGGGGCCGCACCCCTGCGTCGTGTCGTATCGAAGGAGAACCACCGTGCTCGTGCTGCTGCCGCCCTCCGAGGGAAAGGCCGCCGGCGGCTCCGGCGTACCGCTGGAGCCGCAGGAGCTGTCGCTGCCCGGTCTGGCGCAGGCCCGGGCGGCGGTGCTGGAGGAGCTGGTCGAGCTGTGCGCGGGCGACGAGCTCAAGGCCCGTGACGTGCTGGGCCTGAGCGAGGGCCTGCGCGGAGAGGTCGCCAAGAACGCGCAGCTGCGCTCGGCGGCGGCCCGCCCGGCGGGGGAGATCTACACCGGCGTGCTCTACGACGCCCTGGGCCTGGCCGAGCTGCCCGCGGCGGCGCGGGCGACCGCCGAGGACGCGCTGCTCGTCTTCTCGGGGCTGTGGGGCGCGGTGCGGGTCACCGACCGGATCCCCTCGTACCGCTGCTCGATGGGCGTGAAGCTCCCCGGTCTGGGCGCGCTCGGCGCGTACTGGCGCGGGCCGATGGCCGAGGTGCTGCCCGAGGCCGCCGGGGACGGGCTGGTACTGGACCTTCGTTCGGCGGCGTACGCGACGGCGTGGAAGCCCAAGGGCGAGGTCGCGGGCCGGACCGCGACCGTGCGGGTGCTGCACTCGCAGATGGTGGACGGCGTGGAGAAGCGCTCCGTGGTGAGCCACTTCAACAAGGCGACCAAGGGCCGCCTGGTCCGGGACCTGCTGGTGGCGGGGGCCGTGCCCGGCTCGCCGGCGGAGCTGGTGACAGTGCTGCGGGACCTGGGTTACGTCGTCGAGACGCAAGCCCCCGCGAAGGCGGGCCGGGCCTGGTCCCTCGACGTGGTCGTGACGCAGATCCACCACTGACGGCGCACCGCGGCGGTGGCCTGGGACACGGCACCCGGCGCCTGGCGTCCGGGCGCCGCATGGGTCAACGGCCCAGCGGCCAGGCCACCGTTGCCGGGGTGCGGTCGGAGGTGTCCGCGTACGCGGCGCAGGCGTCGGTCAGGGTTTCCAGGAGGGTGAGCGGGTCCGGGAGGGGGTGCTCCACGCCGCGGATCCAGGTCACCGCCTGGTCGCCGGGGAGGGCCGCCGGCGGGACCAGGACGTAGCTGCCGCGGCAGTGCCAGCGCAGGCCCGGGTGTTCGTCCATCGTCTCGGGGTGGCAGTCCAGCGCGCACGGCCACCACTCGTCCTCGTCCTCGGGGGTGCCGCGGGTGGCGGTGAAGAAGAGCATCCGGGCCTGGTCGCCGCTGCCGCCCGATTCGGCGACGGGGCCGACCTTGATGCCGGCCTCCAGGAGCCGCGCGAGGGCGGCGGCGCCGGCTTCCAGCGGGACATCGAGGACGTCGTGGACCATGCCGGTCGCGGTGATGAAGTTGGCCTGGGGCTCGTTGCGCGCCCACCGCTCGATCTGCGCGCGGTCGGTGGTCGACTGCGTCTGCCAGGCGAAGGAGACCGGATGTCGGGCCGGGGTCGGACAGCCGATGCGGTCGCACGAACATCGGTAGCCGGCGGGATGGGCGGCAGGGGCGAGCGGCAGACCGGCGGCGGCGACGGCCAGGAGGAGCGCCTCACGCTCCCGTGCGGGGTCCTCGGCGGTGGGTTTCTGCCGCCGGCGCAGCCACTGGGAGATCCTGCTCTGCTCGCCGCGTTTGACGCGGCCGGACTCAGACCCCATCTATCCCCTCACCTCACCGTTGCCCCGGCAGACCTTCACATGGTCCCACCATCCTGCGCCCCGGGTGACCGCTCTCGATGACCGGGGGGCCGGGGATGGGTGAGGGTCAACCACAACATATCCACACAATCAGGGCAAACATTCCCGGGTGAACGCAGCTTGTCCGGCGGCTAGCGGGCGGTGACGTTTGCCACCCCGCCGAGCACCCTGTCCACGAGTGCGTCGGTGTACGCGTGCGTGAGGGGCGCGGTGCGCAGCAGCCAGCGGTACGTCAGCGGCCCGAGCAGCATCTCCACCGTCAGCCGCAGGTCCGTGCCGGGCGCGAGCTGGCCGGCCTCGCGGGCCGTGCGCAACCGGGCCTCGTACAGGGCGAGCTGCGGCTCCAGCAGCTGCTCGGTGAAGCGGGCGCCGAGCTCGGGGTCGGTGGCTCCGGCCGCGGTCAGGGCGCGCGCGGGGGCCTCGTACCTCTCGTCGTTGAACTCGTCGACCGTCGCCCGCAGGACGTGCTTCAGGTCGGCGGCGAGGTCCCCGGTGTCGGGGAAGCCGCTCCACCCGGCGTCCGCCTCCGCGTCCCCGGCGAGGGCGAGGGAGGCTTCGAGGAGGACGGCCGCCTTCGACGGCCACCAGCGGTAGATGGTCTGCTTGCCGACGCCGGCGCGGGCGGCGATGGCCTCGATGGTCAGCTTGTTGTAGCCGACCTCCCCGACCAGGGCGAGCGCGGCGTCGAGGATGGCGCGCCGGGAGCGGTCGCTGCGGCGCGTGGCGTCAGGGGTCTTGGTCATGCCCGAAAGTATCGCACCGAGACGTCTCGTCTCCTCGGCTTCCCCAGGAACCCTCCGAAGCCCCCCGGAGTTCATCGTTTTCGTAAACCACCCCATCGGTCCACTGCGTCGTACCGGTCCCAGGAGAGACGATTCCTTCCACGCACTCGTCCCGAGTCGTGAAAGTCGTGAGGAGCCTTCTTTGCGCAGAGACGCCACACCCCGGCGCTACCTGATGTGCCCACCCGCACATTTCAGGGTCACGTACTCCATCAACCCGTGGATGGATCCCACGAAACCGGTGGACCTGCCCCTCGCCCAGGCGCAGTGGGAGGACCTCAGGGACCGGTACCTGTCCCTGGGCCACACCGTCGAGACCCTCGTGCCCGATCCCGCGCTGCCCGACATGGTGTTCGCGGCGAACGGGGCGCTGGTGGTCGACGGCCGGGTCCTCGGGGCCCGGTTCGCCCACCCGGAACGGGGCCCCGAGGCCCGGATCCACCTCGACTGGTTCCGCGACCGCGGCTACCAGGACGTCCACGAGCCCGCCCACGTCAACGAGGGCGAGGGCGACTTCGCCGTCACGGCGAGCTACATCCTCGCCGGCCGCGGCTTCCGCTCCAGCCCGCTGTCGCACTCCGAGGCCCAGGAGTTCTTCGGCCGCACCGTCATCGGCCTCGACCTGGTGGACCCGCGCTACTACCACCTGGACACCGCGCTCAGCGTCCTGGACGGCGACGAGGTCATGTACTACCCCGACGCCTTCTCGCCCGGCAGCCAGGGCGTGCTGCGGCGGCTCTTCCCCGACGCGCTGATCGCCGACGGCCGGGACGCGGCCGCCCTCGGCCTGAACGCGGTGTCCGACGGCCGGCACGTGCTGCTCCCGCAGGCGGCCACCGGGCTGTTCGGCCCGCTGCGCGACCGGGGGTTCGAGCCGATCCCGATGGACCTCGGGGAACTGCTCAAGGGCGGCGGCAGCGTGAAGTGCTGCACCCAGGAGCTGCGCCCGTAGGGTCCTGCGGTCACGGCAGGACCCTAGGAGGCCTCGTCGTCCGAGGGCGGCGGCCAGGCCTGGCCCCAGTCGGCGTCCCGAGCGGCCTTGTAGAGGCCGCCGTGGCGCTTGGTCACGTTGACCCGGGTCAGGCCTGCCCCGTCGCCCTGCTCGGGACCGCACAGCTCCAGCAGGACCAGCCCCTTGCGGATCTGCGGCCTGCGCGTGATCCGGGAGGCGGCCGGCTCCACCGGGAAGCGGGTCGCGGCGACGTAGCTGAACTTCTCGTCCTCGTAGGGGAGCGAGCCGCCCTTGACCTGCCGGTGCAGGGAGGACCGGCTGACCCGCGCCGAGAAGTGGCACCAGTCCTGGCCGACCTCGACGGGACAGGTCCCGTCGTGCGGGCACGGCGCGGCGACCCGCATCCCGGCCGCGATCAGCTGGTCGCGGGCCTCGCGGATGCGCAGGTACCCCTCCGGCGTGCCCGGCTCGATCAGCACCACCGCGCGGCCCGCCCGCGCCGCCTCGGCGACGACGGCCGTGCGGGCCTGCGCGGTCAGCTCGCCGAGTACGTACGACACCGTCACCAGGTCGGCGTCGGGGACGGCCATCCCGGCGCCGATGACGGCCCGCCGCCACTCGGCGCCGCGCAGCACGGGCGAGGTGGAGGCCGCCGCCAGCTCCCGGCCGAGGGCCAGCGCCGGTTCGGCCCAGTCCAGGACCGTGGTCTGCCGCGGGCCGTCCCAGGTGGCGTCCACCGCCCAGGTCGCGGCGCCGGTTCCGCCGCCGACGTCCACGTGCGAGCCCGGAGCCCAGTCGGGTGCCGCCTCGGCGAGGGCCTCCAGGGCGGCCCGTACGGCCTCGAAGGTGGCCGGCATGCGGTAGGCCGCGTACGCCGCGACGTCCGAGCGGTCGCGCAGTACGGGCGCGTCGGTGGGGGTCCGCCCCCGGTAGTTGGCGATGAGCCGTTCGACGGCGGCCGTGGCCTGCTTGGGCGGGAGTCCGTCGAGCAGCCCGCCGAGCGTGCTGCGGAGGGTCTCGGCGGTGGTGGGGGCGGAGGCGTTCACCTGCCGAGTTTAATGTGGGCCGGGGCCGGGACCGTCCGCGAGGGCCCGGCCCCTCGGCTCACTCCCCGGCTGGGACGGGCGCGGCCTGCGCGTCCCGCTTCTGCCACGGCCGGCACAGGGCCAGGAAGCAGCTCGCCGAGAGCACCGCGCACACCAGCTGCACCAGGGCCATCGGAACGGCCGTGTCCTCGCCCGCGATCCCCACCAGCGGCGACGCGACCGCGCCGACCAGGAACGAGCAGGTGCCCAGCAGCGCGGAGGCCGATCCGGCCGCGTGGGGGGTCCGCATCAGCGCCTGCGCGTTGGTGTTCGGCAGCACGATGCCCATCGCGGACATGAGGACGAACAGCGCTGTGGCGATGGGGGTCAACCCGACCCCGCCGAAGACTCCCGTCGCCATCAGCAGCAGGGACACCGTGGAGGCCGCGACGATCGCGAGCCCGACGGCCAGCACCTTGTCCAGGCTCACCCGGCCGACCAGCAGCTTGCCGTTGATCTGGCCGACGAGGATCAGGCCGACGGAGTTCAGGCCGAAGAGCAGGGAGAAGGTCTGGGGCGAGGCCCCGTAGATCTCCTGCACCACGAAGGGGGAGGCGGAGATGTACGCGAAGAGCGCGGCGAAGGCGAAGCCGCCGGTCAGGGTGTAGCCGGTGAAGACCCGGTCGCCGAGCAGGCCGCGCATGGTCCGCAGCGCGGAACCGACGCCGCCGGTGTGCCGCCGCTCGGGCGGCAGGGTCTCGCCGAGGCCGCGCCAGACCATCAGGGTGAGGATGGTGCCGACGCCGGTGAGGACGACGAAGACCCCCCGCCAGTCGGCGAAGCGCAGCACCTGGCCGCCTATGAGCGGCGCGACGATCGGGGCGGCCCCGGAGATGAGCATCAGGGTGGAGAAGAAACGGGCCATCTCGTCGCCGTCGTACAGGTCGCGTACGACGGCGCGCGCGATGACGACACCGGCGGCCCCGGCCAGTCCCTGGAGCAGCCGGAAGGAGATCAGCAGCTCGGCGGTCGGGGCGAGGGCGCAGATCGCGGTGGCCAGGACGTAGACGGCCATACCGGCGAGCAGCGGGCGGCGCCGGCCCCACCTGTCGCTCATCGGGCCGATGACGAGCTGGCCGAGGGCCATGCCGGCGAGGCATGCGGTGAGGGTCAGCTGGATCGTCGCGGCGGGGCTCTTCAGGGCGTCGGTGACCTGCGGCAGCGCCGGCAGGTACATGTCCATGGAGAGCGGCGGGAGGGCGGTGAGCCCGCCGAGTATGAAGGTGACGAGCAGGCTCGTACGGCGTGCCGCCTTCAGGGGCGCGGTGGTGGACGCGGAGGGCGATCGGGGCGACGAGTCGTGCGAGGGTGCCGTCGCGGGGCCTCTCTCCGACATGCGAACTCCAGTCTTCTCATCTGCTCTTATGCACCCCTGACCGACCCATGCTCTCAGCAATCGGAACGTCCGGGGACCGGAGCGCGCTGTGACGTACCCTGCGGCCCCATGGACGAACGTACGAAGAAGACCGCCGTGGTGACCGGCGCGGGCTCCGGCATCGGCCGCTCCGTGGCCCTGACCCTGGCCGCGGCGGGATGGGCCGTGGCCGTGGCCGGCCGCCGGGCCGAACCGCTGGAGGAGACCGCCGCCGCGGCCGGGACCGACGCCGACGTGCTGTGCGTACGGGCCGACGTGAGCGACCCGGACGACGTGACTCGGCTGTTCGAGTCAGTGCGCGCCCGGTACGGGCGCCTCGACCTGCTCTTCAACAACGCGGGCACCTTCGGGCCCGGCGGGGTCCCGCTGGAGGACATCACCTACGAGGCCTGGCGCTCGGTCGTGGACGTCAACCTGACCGGCGCCTTCCTGTGCGCGCAGGCCGCCTTCCGGCAGATGAAGCGGCAGGACCCGCAGGGCGGCCGCATCATCAACAACGGCTCCATCTCCGCCCACGTGCCCCGCCCGAACTCGATCGCCTACACCGCGACCAAGCACGCGGTGACCGGGCTGACGAAGTCCCTGTCGCTGGACGGGCGCCCGTACCGGATCGCCTGCGGCCAGATCGACATCGGCAATGCGGCGACGGAGATGACCGAGCGGATGCAGACCGGCATCATCCAGGCCAACGGGCAGCTCGCCGTCGAACCGGTCATGGACGCCGCCGACGTCGCCCGCACGGTCCTGCACATGGCCGAGCTGCCGCTGGAGGCGAACGTGCAGTTCGCGACGGTGATGGCCACGTCCATGCCGTACATCGGCCGCGGCTGAGCCCGTCCCTCCCCTGGATCTCCGTTGCCACCGCGCGGGGCGGGCGCCGATCATGACCGCATGACCGATACCGAGGTACTGCGCTACACCGCCTTCTCCGGCGACCCGGACGGCGGCAACCCCGCCGGGGTCGTGCTCGACGCCTCCGGGCTGGACGACGCCGCGATGCTGGAGATCGCCGCCGGGCTGGGCTACAGCGAGACGGCCTTCCTCACCGGCCCGCCCGAGGGGCTCGGCGGGCAGGAGGGCCGCTCCTTCACGGTGCGCTACTTCAGCCCGAAGGCGGAGGTGCCCTTCTGCGGCCACGCCACCATCGCCACGGCCGTCGCGCTCGCGGAGCGGATCGGGCCCGGTGAGCTCCTCCTCGCCACCCGGGCGGGCACCGTGCCGGTGTCCGTCACCGACGAGGGCGGCCGTCCGCGGGCCACGCTGACCAGCGTCGAGCCGCACACCGAGGAGATCGGCGCCGCCGACCTCGCCGAGGCCCTCGCCGCGCTGGACTGGCCGCAGGCCGACCTCGACCCGGCCTTCCCGCCGAGGATCGCCTACGCCGGAGCCCGCCACCTGGTGCTCGGCGCCGCCACCCGGGCCCGCCTCGCGGACCTCGACTACGACTTCGCCCGGCTGGAGGCGCTGATGCGGCGCCTGGACCTCACCACGGTCCAGCTGGTGCACCGCGCGGGCCCGGCGGAGTTCCACGTACGCGACCCGTTCCCGGTCGGCGGCGTCGTCGAGGACCCGGCGACGGGCGCCGCGGCGGCCGCCTTCGGCGCGTACGCCCGCGAGCTCGGCCTCGTCCCGGACGAGGCCGAGCTGACCCTCCACCAGGGCGCGGACATGGGCCGCCCGGGCGTCCTCACGGTGGAACTGCGCGCAGGCGACCCCCGCGTCCGCGTGGGCGGCACGGCGGTCCGCATCCCGTGAGCGCCGAAGCAGCCCCTCCGGCGTTCGAGGAGCGGGGCCCGGGACGGAGCCCCGGCAGGCTGAGCACACGAGTGGGCGCGGATCTGCGGGTGGTCGGCTTCGCCGAGGCCGACGTGCCCGCCGCGCTGGCGGTCCAGGTGGCCGACCTGGAAGCAGAGGCCTGGCCGGGCTCCACCCCGGGGCACGACCCGGCGCTCGCGCCGCGCACTCTCCTGCTCGTCGACGACGAGGGGACGGTCGCCGCCGCCCTGTCGCTGCTCCGCAAGGAGATCCGGCTCGGCGGCCGCACCTACCGCGCCGCCGGGCTGAGCGCCGTCGTGACGCGGACCGCGGTGCGCGGGCGGGGGCTCGGTGGCCGGCTGGTGGCCGCCGCCCGGGCGGAACTGGCGGCGGACCCGGCCGTGGACCTGGCGCTGTTCAGCTGCGACCGGCCCCTCGCGCCGTTCTACGAGGCGGCCGGCTTCGCACCGCTGGCCGGCACGGTCCTCGTCGGCGGCACCCCCGAGGAGCCGCTGGCCACCGACGCCCCGGGTTTCGACAAGGCGGTGATGGCGGCCTTCTTCACCGACGCCCCCGCCGGAGACCGCGAGGCCTTCACCGGCGTGCGCGTCCCGCTCCACCCCGGGAGCATCGACCGGCTCTGGTGAACCGTCAGGCGGCGGGGGTGGCGTCCGGCGCCTCGGAGGGCGCGGCCGCGCTCGCCGGGCGGCGGCCACCGCGTTCGGCGAAGAACAGCACCAGCACCGGGACCACGTACAGCGCCCACACGGTCAGCTGGAGGACGGTCGGGTCCGGCTGGAAGTTGAAGACTCCCTTGAGCAGGGTCCCGTACCAGCTGTCCGGCGGCACGGCCGTGCTGACGTCGAAGGCCCGGTCGTTCAGGCCGCCCAGGAAGCGGGCCTCCTGGAGGTCGTGCACGCCGTACGCGAGCACGCCCGCGGCCACGACCACCAGCATCGCGCCGGTCCAGCGGAAGAACTTCGCCAGGTCGATCCGCACGGCGCCCCGGTAGAAGAGGTACCCCAGCACGCTCGCCGTCGCGATGCCCAGCAGCACCCCGATCAGCGGCGCCGGGGAACCCTCGCCGCTGGCCCGTACCGACGCCCACACGAACAGCGCGGTCTCCAGGCCCTCCCGGCCGACCGCCAGGAAGGCGGTCGCGACCAGCGCGCCGGTGCCCATGGCGAGCGCCGAGTCCAGCTTGCCGTGCAGCTCTGCCTTCAGGTGCCGCGCGGTGCGCTTCATCCAGAAGACCATCCACGTCACCAGCCCCACCGAGATGATCGACAGGCTGCCGCCCAGCAGCTCCTGCGCCTCGAAGGTCAGTTCCTGGGAGCCGAATTCGAGCAGCGCGCCGAAGGCGAGCGAGAGCGCGCACGCGATGGCGATGCCGAGCCACACCGGACGCAGGGCGTCCCGGCGCTCCGTCTTCACCAGGTACGCGACGAGGATGCAGACGACCAGACTGGCCTCCAGCCCCTCGCGCAGGCCGATCAGATAGTTGCCGAACACGTTGGTTCTTCCTCTCCGGCGGATACTTACGCGAACAGCGTCCGGCCCCACCAGTCGTCCTTGTCGCGGACGCCCGGCGGGACGGCGAAGACGGCCGAACCCACGTGCTGGATGTACTCGTTGAGGACGTCGGACTTCGCCAGGCTGCGCTGGATCGGGACGAAGCCCTTGCGGACGTCACGCTGGTAGGCGAGGAAGAACAGGCCCGCGTCGAGGCGGCCGAGGCCGTCCGTGCCGTCGGTGAAGGAGTAGCCGCGCCGCAGGATCGTCGCACCGCTGTTGGAGTCCGGGTGCGCGAGGCGTACGTGCGCCTGCGGCTTCATCGCCTTCAGGAAGGGCTCGTCGTGCTCCTTGGACCTGCCCACGGGGGCGCCCTCGCCCTTGTCGCGGCCGAAGATGTCCTCCTGCTCCTGCAGCGGGGTCCGGTCCCAGGTCTCGATGTTCATCCGGATCCGGCGCGCCACCAGGTACGAGCCGCCCGTCAGCCAGTCGCTGCCGTCGCCCGCGCCGACCCACACGTGCTGGTCCAGGGCCGCCCGGTCGGTGCCCGAGATGTTCCGGGTGCCGTCCTTGAAGCCCATCATGTTGCGCGGGGTCTGCTCGTCGGGCGTCGTCGAGGAGGTCTTGCCGAAGCCGAGCTGCGACCAGCGCACCGCGACCCGGCCGAAGCCGATCCGGGCCAGCTGGCGGATGGCGTGCACGGCGACCTGAGGGTCGTCGGCGCACGCCTGGACGCACAGGTCGCCGCCGGAGCGGGCCGGGTCCAGGTTGTCGCCGGGGAAGAGCTCCAGGTCCACCAGTGCCTCGGGGCGCCTGCCCTCCAGCCCGAAACGGTCTCTGGCGAACAGCCCCGGCCCGAAGCCGACGGTCAGGGTGAGCCGGGAGGCCTTCAGGCCCAGGGCCTCGCCGGTGTCGGTCGGCGGGGCCTCCGGCAGGCCCTCGTACACGTCGCCGACCGGGAGGCCCGCCGTCATCAGGCGGGCCGCCGCGGTCCACTCCTTCAGGAGCTTGACCAGCTCCGCGCGGTCCTTCGTCTTCACGTCGAAGGCCGCGAAGTGCAGGCGGTCCTGCACGGCGCTCGCGATCCCGGCCTGGTGCTCGCCGTGGAAGGGCACGGCCGCGCCGGCGGCCGACGCCGACACCATGTCCGAGCCGCCGCCGAAGGCCGCGGCCGCACCGCCGGCCGCGGCGGCGCCGAGCGCGAGCCCGGCACCGCCCCAGCCGAGCACCGCACGACGGGAGGGGGCGGCCCCGGAGGCCGCGGCGGGGCTGCCGCCGTCCTGCTGCGGCTGTCCGCCGGCCGCGTCCGACTCGGTCATCGTGTACTCCCGTCCCTTTCCGTGTGCTTTCCGGTGCGCGTCACTTCGCGACCGCGGCGGCGAGCTTGGAGAGCGGCTCGGCGAGCGCGTTCACGCCGTCCGAGAGCTCCTTGCGCTCGGCCTCGCCGACCTTGTCGTACGAGGTGAACTCGTAGGAGGTCTTGTCGGCGCGGTACTTGTCCAGAAGGGTGTTCAGGGCGGCGAACTGGGTGTCCAACTGCTTGGACAGCTCCGGGTCGTTCTTCTCGGCGATCGGCTTGAGCAGCTCGTACGCCTTCTGTGCGCCCTCGACGTTGGCCTTGAAGTCGACCAGGTCGGTGTGGGAGTAGCGCTCCTCCTCACCGGTGACCTTGCCGGTGGCGACCTCGTCGAGGAGCTCCTTGGCGCCGTTGGCGATCGAGGTGGGGGTGATCTCCGCCTGGCCGACCTTCTTCTGCCAGTCGGTCAGGTCCGTGATCAGGGTGTCGGCGAGCTTCTTGTCGTTGTCGTCGATCTTGTTTTCGGCCCACAGGGACTTCTCCAGGCGGTGCCAGCCCGTCCAGTCCTTGGCCGGGTCCTGGCCGGCCTCCAGACCGTCCTCGCGGACGTCGACCTTCGGGTCTATGTCGCCGAAGGACTCGGCGACCGGCTCGGTGCGCTCCCAGCCGATGCGGGAGGGCGCGTAGGCCTTCTTCGCGGCCTCGACGTCGCCGGCCTTGACCGCGTCCGCGAAGGCCTGCGCCTTGGGGAGGGTCTCCTCGGCCTGCGCGACGACGTACGCGCGGTAGGCGGCGACGGCGGCGTCCGCCTCCGGGCTGCGCTTCTCGCCGCCGGCCTGGCCGCCGGTCGCCGTGACCTTCTGGGCGATGCCGTCGCCCTTCATGCCGGGCTTGCAGACGATCTCGTAGTCGCCTGCCTTGATCTCGGCGGTGATGGAGGCCTTGGTGCCCGGGCCGATGTTCTCGCGCTCGGTGACGATGCGGGCGTCCGGGAAGAGGACGTAGACCTCGGTGACCTTGGAGCCCTTGTTCTCGACGTCGATCTGCACCTTGCCCGCCGGGAACTCCGTCTTCGACACGTCGCAGGCGCTGTCGGAAGCCGCCACGCGGATCGCGTCGTCGCCGCCGTTGCCGCTCTTCTCCGAGCAGCCGGTGACGACGGTCAGAGCGGCCACCACGGAGGTGGCGACGACGGTGAGGCGGGCGGGGTGCATAGGGGGCTCCTGGGCGTCAGGCGAGGGCCGTCCCAAGGGGGAGAGGCCGGTGAGGCAGACCTAACTTAACCGAGCCTTACTTGCCCCATAGCCCCTCGTGCAGTGATTCAACTCTCACGTTCCGGGCCCGGACACGGCGGTGTCACGGACCCTCCACGGCCAGCCCACGGGCTGGTCAAGCCGGGGTCAAGAGGGCAGACCGTCCGGTATGCGGAAGCCCTCCGCGGCCCGTACGGGGACGACCAGCGGGGCCCCCGTGCGCGGGTGTGGGAGCACCTCGACGGGCTGCCGGTACACCCGGCTGAGGAGGGCGTCCTCGAACACCTCGGCGGGCGGGCCGTCCGCGGCGATCCGCCCGCCGTGCAGGACGGCGGCCCGGTCCGCGTAGGCGGCGGCCAGCCCCAGGTCGTGCAGGACGACGACGACCGCGTCCCCGGCGGTGGCCCGCTCCCGGCAGACGTGCAGCACGAGTTCCTGGTGGCGCAGGTCGAGGGCGGCGGTCGGCTCGTCGAGCAGCAGCAGCGGGGCCCGCTGGGCCAGTACGCGGGCCAGCGCGACCCGGGCTCGCTCGCCGCCGGAGAGCGCGGAGAAGGGGCGCCCGGCGAACCCGGTGACCTCGGCGGCGGCCATCGCGGCGGCCACGGCCTCCTCGTCCGACTCGGCCAGGGGGGTGCCGGCCCAGGGCGCGCGGCCCATCCGTACGACGTCCTCCACCGGGAAGGGGAAGGACAGTGCGGCCGACTGGGGCAGGACGGAGCGGCGCAACGCCAGGTCGGGGGCGCTCCAGTCGCCGACCGGGCGGCCGTCGATCCGCACCTCGCCGGAGGCGGCGGGCAGGTCGGCGGCGAGCGCGCCCAGCAGGGTGGACTTGCCCGCGCCGTTGGGGCCGACCAGGGCCAGCACCTCACCGGCGCGGGCGGTCAGTCCGATGCCGGCGAGTACGTCGCGCCGGCCGAGCCGGACGTGCAGGTCGACGGCCTCGGCGAGGGCCGCGCCGGGGGCCGGCCGGGCCGGGACGGTGCGGCGGCCGCGGGAGAGGAGGCGGGTGAGGGCGCCGGCTGTGCGGGTGGGCGATGTGCGGGTGGGCGGTGTGCCGGTGGGGGGTGTGCGGGTCACGCCCAGCCTCCTTGCTTGCGGCGGGTGCGGCGCAGCAGCCAGAAGAAGAACGGGCTGCCGATCAGGGCGGTCAGGACACCGAGGGGGAGCTCGGCGGGTTGGGCGAGGGTCCGGGCGGCGAGGTCGCCGGCGACCAGGACGACCGCGCCGGCCAGGGCGCTGCCGGGGACGAGGAAGCGGTGGCCGGGGCCGTTGGCCATGCGCAGCAGGTGCGGGACGAGCAGGCCGATGAAGGTGATGACGCCGGCGACGGCCACGGCGGCCGCCGTCAGCAGCGCGACGACCAGGATGAGGGCGAGGCGCAGGCGTTCGACGTCGATGCCGAGGTGGCGGGCGGGCCGCTCGCCGAGGGAGAGGAGGTCGAGCCGGCGGGCGTAGAAGGGTGCGACGAGCAGGCCGGCGACGGCGCAGGGGAGTACCGCGAGCACCCTGGGCCAGGTGGCCTGGGCGAGGGAGCCCAGCTGCCAGAAGGTGATCTGGTTGACCTGGCCGCTGTCCGCGAAGAACACGAACAGGCCGATGAGGGCGCCGGCGAAGGCGTTGACGGCGATGCCGGTGAGGATGAGCGTGACGACCTCGGTCTTCCCGCCGTTGCGGGAGAGGAGGTAGACCGAGCTGACGGTGACCAGCCCGGCGACGAACGCGCAGACGGTGATGGTCCAGTTGCCGAAGAAGCTGAGGCCGAGAGCGATGGCGGCGACCGCGCCGACGGCCGCGCCGGCCGAGATGCCGATGACGCCGGGCTCGGCGAGGGGGTTGCCGAAGACGCCCTGCATGAGCGCGCCCGCGCAGCCGAGGCTCGCGCCGACGAGCAGCGCGAGCACGACGCGGGGGAGGCGTACGTTCCACAGCACGCTCTCGCCGACGCGGTCGAGCGGTGCCCCGCCGAGGCCCAGGCGGTGTTGGGCGGAGGCGAGTACGTCGGGGGTGGGGATGCGGTAGGCGCCGGTGCCGGCCGAGGCCAGGGCGAGGAGGAGCAGGGTCGTGAGGAGGGCGAGGGTGAGCCAGAGGGCCTTGCGGTGGGGGCGTGGTGGGGCTGCCCCTGCCCCTGCCCCTGCGGCGGGCCTGGCGGGGTCGGGTGTGGTCGCGGGGGCTTCGCCGGGGGCGGGGCTTTCGGTGGGGCCGGGCGCGCGCCGGGGCGTCTCCTCGGGCGCCGAACGGTGCCCAGGGTCGGAAGGTGCGGCGGCGGTGCGTTCGGCGCCCTGCGGGGATCGCCCCGGCCCACACCCGGCCCCCGCGGGCTGAGCCGGCGCGGCGCCCGAGGGGGCACCGCCGTCCGCTGCGCAGTCGTGGGAAAGGGCCATCTCAGGCTCCCTTGGTGTAGAGCTGGGTGATCAGGGAGGAGAGCACCTGGTCCGTGCGGGGGCCGTAGTTGAGGAGGACGCCGTCGTCGACCGTGACCACGCGGCGGTCCATGCCGGCCGGGGTCTGGGCGACGCCCGGGATCTTCACCAGGCCGTCGATGCCGCCGACCGATTCGAGGCCCTTGGACATGACCAGGATCGCGTCCGGGGCGGCGGCCGCCAGGGCTTCGCTGGTGATCGGGGTGAAGTCCTTGCCGAGGCCGGACTCCTTGCCGGTGTCGACCGCGCCGGCCGCTTCGAGGAGTGAGGCCGCTCCGGAGTCCGAGCCGCCCAGCAGGTAGACGGAGGCGGTGCCGCGGAGGTAGAGGAAGGCCACCCGGGGTTGCTTGTCCGCAGCCGGAACGTTCCTGCGGGCGGCGGCGATTCGGTCCGCGGTGCGCTGGTTCAGCTGTGTACCGGCGTCCTTGACGCCGAGTGCGGCGGCCACGGTGTCGATCCGCTCCGGTACGTCGTCCAGCCCTTTGGCGGGTGCGACGACGAGGACCGGGATGCCGGCCTCGCGGATCTGCCGGACCGCTTCGGCGGGGCCCGTGGTGGTCTCCGCCAGGACGAGCGTGGGGCGCAGGGAGAGCACGCTCTCGGCGGAGACGTCGTGGCCGCGTGTCACCACCGGGAGTGCGGCGGCTTGTTCGAACGTGGCGGTGATGTCGCGGGCGACGACCTGCCTGCCGAGGCCGAGGGTGTGGACGATCTCGTTGAGGCTGCCGGTCAGCGGGATCACCCGGTCGGCGGAGGTGACGGTGACCTGCGTGCCGTCGGCCGAGGCCACGGTCACCGGCAGAGCGGGGTGCGGCGTCGCGGCGAGTGGCTCCACCTGGTCCGGGGCGGCGGCGGGGGCGGATGGGTCCGGAGGGGTGGCCGTACCTCCGCAGGCCGTCAGCGCGAATGCCAGTGCTGCCACGGCAACTGCGAGACGGGGAAAGCGGTGTGACGCGGCGGGCGTAGGCACGAAGGCACCGTCCTGATCGTCCGACTGGGGTTCTGGGGACCGGGGGTTTTCATCCGGCCGAGGTATAGCTTAGGTTAGCCTAACCTTACTCGCCAGATCCTGGAGGGGGCGTTCATGCCCGCGAGACCTGTCCGTACGCTCACCGTCGCCCTGCTGGCGGGCCTGTTGGGGGCTCTGCTCCCGGCGACCTCCGCTCGCGCGGGCGCCGTGCAGGGGGGTCGGCTGGACTGGGGCATCAAGTCGTCCTTCCAGAGTTATGTCACCGGTCCGGTGGCAAAAGGCGGTTTCCAGCTGAAGAGCGGAGCGGCCACGGTCGGCGGAAGCCTGTTCCGCTTCCATTCGGCGGCCGGCTCCTACGACCCCGGGACCGGCGCGTTCGAAGCCTCGTACGCCGGTGGGGTCACCTTCCGGGGCCACCAGAAGTCCGACGGCGTGTACGAGCTGGACATGACCGTCAGCCGCCCCACCGTCAAGATCAGCGGTGGCAGCGGGACGCTGTACGTGGACGTCTCCAGCAAGGCCAAGGACACCGGCACGGTCAGCAACCAGAGCCAGGTGCCCTTCGCGACGCTGGGTGTCGGCGGGATCGACATGAAGGGTGGCAGGACCCCGCTGACCCTCACGAACATCCCGGTCACCCTCACCGCCCAGGGCGCCCGGGCGTTCGCCGGCTACTACCCGGCCGGCACGCAGCTCGACCCGCTCTCCCTGTCGGCCGACGTGAAGACGGCACCGCCGTCCTCGCCGCCGGCGGCTCCGCAGCCGAGCGCCACGGCCCAGGCCTCGCAGGCGCCCGGCGGCTTCGCCGACGCCGCCGTCGACTGGGGGGTGCGCCGTACCTTCCGCGAGTACGTCACCGGCTCGATCGGCCAGGGCCGGTGGACCCTGGCCGACGGGGCCCAGGACGGCGGCGCGCTGTTCCGCTTCCCGCAGGGCAGGGGCGCGTACGACGGCCGGCAGGGCACCCTGGAGGCCGCTTTCGCCGGCACCGTCCGGTTCACCGGCGCCCACCTGGACCTCACGCTCGGCAAGGTGGGCGTGAAGGTGGAGAACGGCAAGGGGGTGCTGTCCGCGGACGTGACGCGTGCCGGCACGACGAAGGACGCCGTCGCGCTGGTCGAGTTCGACGCCGAGGGGCTGAAGGCCGAGGGCGCGCTGGTCACCTTGACCGAGGCCCCGGCCACCCTCACCGAGGGCGGCTCCCAGGCCTTCGACTCCCTGTACAAGGCGGGCACCGAGATGGACCCCGTCTCGCTCGCCGTCGCCCTCGACGCCACCGCGCAGCTGCCGGCCCTGCCCGACCTGGGCTCCACCGCCTCGCCGTCGGCGGCGCCCGCCCCCACACCGTCGGCGGCGCCCGCCCCCGCCGCGGAGTCGGGCTCCTCCCCGAACACCGGGCTCTACGCCGGCCTGGCCGCGGCCGTCCTGCTGCCGGCCGGCGCCGGAGCCCTCCTGATCGTCCGCAGGCGGCGCACGGCCGCTACCGCCACGGAGCCCGCGACGCAGGCCGACGGGCCGGTGGCCGCAGCGGGCGCGCCCCCCGGCGCACCCGAGTAGCACCCTCTTCTCCCTTCCCTTCCCTCTCCCAGGAGTTCCCCGCCATGTCGTCCATCCGCCGCCCGATCTCCCTCGCGGCCGCCGTCCTGACCGCCGCCGTCCTCGGCGCCACCGCCCTCACCCTGCCGGCCGCCGCCGCGGGCGGCCCCCCGACCGGGCCGGTGAAGATAGTCGGAGGCTCCCTCGACTGGGGCGTCCTCGCGAGCTACCGCGCCTATGTGACCGGCATGGCCAAGGGCACCATCACCGTCGCCGACGGCGCCCGGCAGAACGCGGACGGCACCCTGCGGTTCGTCGAGCCGACCGGGCAGTACGACCCGGCCGGCGGCCACGTCGTGAAGGCGGCCTTCAAGGGCAGCGTCACCTTCTCCTCGCCCGCCCCGCCCACCGGCCACGGCTTCGAGGTCAAGCTCTCGGACGTCCGGATCGACACCGGTACCAGGAAGCTGACCGCGGACGTCACCACGTCCGGTGCCACGGCCCAGGACGTGCCGCTGGCCACGGTGGCCTTCGCCGGCCAGTCGATGACCGGGCTCGCGACCACCCTCACCAAGGAGGCCGCGGACGCGCTCGGTTCCCCGGGCTACGAGGGCAGGGCCGGCGACCCGCTCACCGCGAGCCTGAAGTTCGAGGAGCCCCCCGCGCCCGAGCCGACCCGCACGGCGAAGCCGACCCCCACCCCCACCCCCACCCCCATCCCCACCAAGGACCCCGCCCCGCCGGCCGACGAGACGCAGAAGGTCTGGAACGGCAGGCTGACCTGGGGTGTGAAGGAGTCCTTCCGCCGGTACGTGCTGGGCGCGGGCTCGATCACCCCGGCCGGCGGCGCCGCCAAGAACGGCGACCTCTTCGACTTCGCCTTCGGCAAGGGTGAGCTGGACGTGAAGAAGCAGAAGCTGAACGCCTCCTTCGAGGGCAACCTCCGCTTCCACTACGCCGCCCACGGCATCGACATGGCCTTCGCCAACCCCCGCGTCGACGCCACCGGCAAGACCGGCACCCTGTACGTCGACGTCAAGAACGCCGCCGGCAGCAAGGCGGGAGTCGCCTTCGCCACGCTCGACCTGTCGAAGACCGACTACAAGACCAGGAACGGCGTTCTGGCGCTGAACGCCGTACCGGCGGCCTTCACCGCCGAAGGCGCGGCCGCCTTCGCCAACGACACCACCGGCTCCCCGTACAAGGCGGGCGACGCCATCGACCCGCTCACCTTCTCCGTCGCGGTGGACAAGGACGCCACCCTGCCGTCCACGGGCGGCAGCACCAACGGCGGCTCGACGGGCGGCTCCACCGGCGGTAGCACCGGCGGTACGGGCGCCGCCGCGGGCGGCGGTTCGGCCGGCGGCGGCTCCGTCGGCGGCAACCTCGCCGACACCGGCGCCGAGGTCCCGGCCGGGGCCCTGCTCACCGCCTCCGCCGTCGTGATCGCGGCCGGCGGGGGCGCGATCCGCCTGGCGCGCAGGCGGCGTACGGCGCAGGTCTGAACCGTGCTTGAATTCCCGCGTGAACGATCTCGATGTGCTGAGGGTCTTCTGCGCGGGTGACGGCCGGTACGGCAACCTGCTCGGTGTCGTGCGCGACGGCCGGACCTGCCCCGACGACGCGTCCCGGCAGGCGCTGGCCGCCGAACTCGGCTACAGCGAGACGGTGTTCGTCGACGACCCCGAGCGCGGGGTCGTCGACATCCGCACCCCCGGCACGCGGATGTCCTTCGCGGGACACCCGCTGGTCGGGGTCGCGTGGCTGCTGGACATCGAAGAGCTCCAACCTCCCGTCGGATCCGTATGGGCCCGTGACGACGGGGAGTTCACCTGGATCACGGCCCGACCCGAATGGGTCGAGGGCAAGCGCACCCGGCAGTACGACAGCGTCGCCGAGGTCGAGGCGCTCCCCGCTCCGCCGCCGGGCGAGGGCTGGCTGTACGCCTGGGCGTGGGAGGACGAGGCCGCGGGCCGCGTACGGGCCCGGGGCTTCCCGCGGCGCCCCGACGGCGTCATCGCCGAGGACGAGGCCACCGGTTCGGCGGCGATCCTGCTGACGGCCGAGCTCAACCGCGCCCTGAACATCACCCAGGGCGCCGGCTCCCAGATCCTCACCGCCCCCGGCGCGGACGGCACCGTCGAAGTAGGCGGCCGCGTCCGCTTCGCCCCGCCCTCCTAGATACCTCGTCCGGGAGAGGTGAGTACGCGGGCCCTGAAACGGCCGCGGGGCCGGACCGGGCGCACTGTGCGCACCCGGTCCGGCCCCGTACCCGGCTCCGTGGCCGTGTACGGGGTCACGCGCTGAGGGGGAACTCCTCGCCCAGCTCGCGGAAGACCGCGCCGTTGAAGTCGAAGGCGCGCTTGCACTCGTCGATGATGCGCTGCTTCTCCAGGTCGTCCGCGGCGATCACGTCCAGCAGCTCGCGGTAGGTCCGCTTGAAGGCCGCCGGGTTGGGGATCTCCGCGAAGACGTAGAAGCGGACGCCGTCGCCCTTGCGTTCGAAGCCCCAGGTGCGCTCAGCCTTGTCGCGGATGATCTGCCCGCCGGAGAGGTCGCCCAGGTAGCGGGTGTAGTGGTGGGCGACGTACCCGCCCGGCCACTCGGCGGCGCACTGGGCCACCCGTGCGGCGTAGGCCTCGGTCGCGGGCAGCGCCGTCACGTGCTCGCGCCACTGCGGGCCCAGCAGGTGCGCGAGGTCCCGCTCTATCTCCGCGACGCGCATCAGCTCGGGCCGGATGAACGGGCCCGCCACCGCGTCGTCCTTGAGGGACTCGGCCGCATCCTCCAAGGCCCGGTACACGAACCACAGCTGCTCGGTGTACCGCGTGTACGCGTCCACGCCGAGCCGTCCGCCCAGCAGGTCGCTCATGAAGCTCGACGTCTCGGCCTCGGTGTGCTGCTCGTGCGACGCGACGCGGATGACCGTAGAGAAGGCGTCCAAGGCGGACCTCCAGGAAGAGGAAACAGGCGTGGCGGCACTGCCGCCACGCCCGATACTCCTACTTAGGTTTGCCTAAGTCAATGCGTTCCCGACGCCTTGTCGGTAAAAAATCCGGCCGGGGGACCGGCTGGAGACCCCTAGGGAAGGGTCAGGATGTCCGCCCCGGAGTCCGTCACCACCAGGGTGTGCTCGAACTGCGCGGTGCGCTTGCGGTCCTTCGTGACGACCGTCCAGCCGTCGTCCCACATGTCGTAGTCATGGGTGCCCAGGGTCAGCATCGGCTCGATCGTGAAGGTCATCCCCGGCTCGATGACCGTGGTCGCGTGAGGGCTGTCGTAGTGCGGGATGATCAGGCCGGAGTGGAAGGACGAGTTGATGCCGTGGCCGGTGAAGTCCCGGACCACGCCGTAGCCGAAGCGCTTCGCGTACGACTCGATGACCCGGCCGATGACGTTGATCTGGCGGCCCGGCTTGACGGCCTTGATCGCCCGGTTCAGCGCCTCGCGGGTGCGCTCCACCAGCAGCCGCGACTCCTCGTCCACGTCGCCGCACAGGTAGGTGGCGTTGTTGTCGCCGTGCACCCCGCCGATGTACGCCGTCACGTCGAGGTTCACGATGTCGCCGTCGCGCAGGACGGTGGAATCGGGGATGCCGTGGCAGATGACCTCGTTGACGGAGGCGCAGAGCGACTTCGGGAAGCCCCGGTAGCCGAGCGTCGAGGGGTAGGCGCCGTGGTCGCACATGTACGTGTGGGCGACCCGGTCGAGCTCGTCGGTGGTCACCCCCGGCGCGATCAGCTTGGCGGCCTCCTCCATCGCCTGGGCGGCGATCCGGCCGGCGATGCGCATGGCCTCGATGGTCTCGGCCGACTGCACCTCCGGTCCGGTGTACGGAGTGGGCGCGGGCTTGCCGACGTACTCGGGCCGGCGGATGTTTCCGGGAACGGAACGGGCGGGAGAGAGCTCGCCTGGTACGAGCAGCGACTGACCGGACATGCAAGCGAGTGTATCCAGCGGGGATGGGGCAGCATGGCGGGATAGAGCGGCACACAGCGGCTTGCGGAGGCATCGAGAGGAGCCTGGACGGCGATGGCCCTGTTCAAGAAGCGCCAGGTGGGCAAACCCGGCGAGTGGTACTACTGCCTGGTCCACCAGAAGGTCGAGGAAGGCCCCGAGTGCCCGGCCAAGGACCGGTTCGGCCCCTACGGGACGTCCGAGGAGGCCGCCCACGCCATGGAGACGGCGCAGGAGCGCAACCTGGAGTGGCAGAACGACCCCAAGTGGAACGACCGGACCCGCGAGGAAGAAGAGGGCACGGGCAGCACGGGCACGGCCGGCTGACCGGCCCGTAGCCGGCTACGGGCCGACAGGCGGCTACCAGCGGCTGGGCGGCGGCGCGGTCAGCCGGTCGGCGAGCCCCGCCAGCCGGTCCCGCAGCCGTCGGGACCCGCGCGGCGTCGGCGGGCCGTTCTCCCCGGCCGCCGCGCTGACCAGGTGCTGCACGGTGTCCAGGTCCAGCTCGGCGCCGTCCTCCGGCACCGACAGCGCGTCGTGCGCGAGCGCGCCCAGATCCCGGTCCCCGCCGTCCAGGGACAGTACGGTCGCCCCCGCGCGCCGGGCGTCGTGCACGCGCTCCAGCAGTCCCTCGCCGGGCTCCCGGGGCGCCACCACCAGCACCGTGTGCCCGCGCCCGGCCGCAGCCAGCCGGCCCAGCCCCACCGACAGGTGCGGCGGCTGCCCGGGTTGCACCCGGTGGCGCACGAGCGTCGGAGCCAGCTCCGGGCTGCCCGACCAGGCGGCCTCGTCCACGAGGTGCGCCGCCAGGTGCCAGGGCTCGTAGCCCTCGGTCCCCACCAGCAGCAGCTTCCCGCCGGCCGGAACGACGGACCGGCGCAGCGAGCAGGCGAAGCGGCGTGCGTCGCCCGGCCACTGCGTACCGGCGAGCACCTCGCGCAGCAGGGCCACCCTGACGGCATCCATGGCGGCATCCTGCCGCATCACACCGACACGGGGGGCGCTTCGCCGCTCTTCGACTGTGGGCTACCCGGCAGTACTCTCGCCCCCATGACTTCCTCAGACAGCACGCAGAAGCCGCCGGCCAGGGACCCCTGGGACCTGCCGGACGTGTCCGGCCTCGTCGTCGGCGTCCTCGGCGGCACCGGCGACCAGGGCCGCGGCCTCGCCTACCGGCTCGCCCGGGCCGGCCAGAAGGTGATCATCGGCTCCCGCGCCGCCGACCGCGCGCGGACCGCGGCCGAGGAACTGGGGCTCGGCGTCGAGGGTGCGGACAACGCCGAATGCGCGCGCCGCAGCGACATCGTCATCATCGCCGTGCCGTGGGAGGGCCATGCCAAGACCCTCGAAGCGCTGCGCGAGGACCTCGCGGGCAAACTCGTCGTGGACTGCGTCAACCCGCTCGGCTTCGACAAGCAGGGCGCCTACGCCCTCCAGGTCGAAGAGGGCAGCGCCGCCCAGCAGGCCGCCGCCCTGCTCCCGGACTCCCGCGTCACCGCGGCCTTCCACCACCTCTCGGCGGTCCTCCTCCAGGACGAGTCGATCGACGAGATCGACACCGACGTGATGGTCCTCGGCGAATCCCGCGCCGACACCGACATCGTCCAGGCGCTGGCCGCCCGGATCCCGGGCATGCGCGGCATCTTCGCGGGCCGCCTGCGCAACGCCCACCAGGTCGAGGCCCTCGTGGCGAACCTGATCTCCACCAACCGCCGCTACAAGGCCCACGCGGGCCTCCGCACGACCGACGTCTGACCGCCGACCCGGCCGGGGACCTTTACGGCAGCACTGCGGGGCATGGGGGACACTGGAGGGGCTCGACCGCCTTCAGTGTCCCCGAGGAGCTCTTCCCATGCCCCGCCTTGCCGTCTTCGCCGTAGTCGTCTGCGCCCTCGCCGTGGCCGCGGCCGTCGTCGCCTTCGTGGAGGGCAGCTTCCTCGGGATCGTGTGGGTGCTCCTGGCGGGCCTCACGTCCAACATGGCCTGGTACTACATGCGCAAGGCCAAGGCCGAGAAGGCCGCCACCGCCCGCAACGCCTGAGCCGCCGCGGCCGACACCAGTCCTGCTAGGGCCTGTATCGAGTTGCCCCGCGGGGCAACTCGATACAGACCCTAGTCCTGCGGGACCTCGCAGACGCCGCTGCCCTCCTGCCAGAAGCGGTAGAGGTCGCGGCCGCAGTACGTCTCCAGGTCCGACACGCCCAGCGCCGACAGCACCCCGTCCACCACGTCGAAGAAGACGGCGTTGACCCCCGGGATCCACAGCAGCGCGAAGACGGCGATCAGACCGAACGGCGCCAGCGGCTCCACCTCGCGCCGCACCCGGTACGACAGCCACGGCTCGATCACCCCGTAGCCGTCGAGGCCCGGCACCGGCAGGGAGTTCAGGATCGCCGCCGTCACCTGCAGCATCGCCAGGAAGCCGAGGGCGTAGCGGAAGGCGAGCGGCACCCCGTCCAGGGCGTCCAGCCAGAACGGGGCCGTGCACACGACGGCGAAGGCCACGTTCGTCAGAGGACCCGCCGCCGAGATCAGGCTGTGCTTCCAGCGGCCCCGGATCCGGTCGCGCTCGATGAAGACCGCGCCGCCCGGCAGACCGATCCCGCCGAGGATGACGAAGAGCACCGGCAGGACGATGCTGAGCAGAGCGTGCGTGTACTTGAGCGGGTTCAGCGTCAGGTAGCCCTTGGCGCCGACCGTGAGGTCGCCGCCGTGCAGCGCCGTACGGGCGTGCGCGTACTCGTGCAGGCAGAGGGAGACGATCCACGCCGACGTCACGAAGAGGAACACCGCGAGCCCGGTGCTGGTCGAGTACCCCGTCCACACCGCCCAGCCCGTGACGGCCATGACGGCGAAGATGCCGAGGAATACCGAACTGATCCGCCGCTCGTGGCGGGCACCCTGATGAGCCATGCGGGGAAACCTATCCCGGGCCTCGTACGGAAAACGGTTCGGGGTCGGGCGGGGGTACGGAGACAATGGGCCGGTGCGTTACGCGATTCTCGGCTCCGCCCAGGCCCTCCGCGACGACGGGACCCCCGTAGCCGTCGGCGGGGCGCGTCTGCGCGCGCTCCTGACGGCGCTCGCACTGCGCCCGGGCCGCATGGTGCCGGTCCGCCTGCTGGTCGACGAGGTGTGGGACGCCGACCCTCCGGCCGACGCCGTGGCCGCACTGCAGGCCCTGGTCGGCCGGCTGCGGCGGGCGCTGGGGCACACGGCCGTGCTGTCCGCCGAGGGCGGCTACCAGCTGGCCGCCCGGCGGGAGGACGTCGACCTGTACCGCTTCGAGCGGCTGGCCCGGGCCGGCGCCGAGGCACGGGACCCGGCCGCGGCCGCCGCCCTGTACGAGGAGGCCCTCGCCCTGTGGCGCGGTCCCGTCCTCGCGGACCTGCCCGACCCGGCCGCCGAGGCCGCGCGCTGGGAGGCCGTACGGATGGACGTGCGCCGGGGCCGGCTCACGGCGGCCCTGGCCCTGGGCCAGGCCGAGCAGTGCCTGCCGGAGCTGAGCGCGCTGTGTGCGCGGCAGCCGCTGGACGAGCCGCTGCAGGCGCTGCGGATCCGGGCCCTGCGCGACGCGGGCCGCCCGGCGGAGGCCCTGTCCGCCTACGACGAGGTCCGCCGAAGCCTGGCCGACCGGCTCGGCACGGACCCCGGACCGGCCCTGCGCGCCCTGCACGCCGAACTCCTGGCCCCGGCGGACTCCGGTCCGGGGACCTGGCCCGCGGCCGCCGGGCCG
Organism: Streptomyces sp. NPDC060232; assembly: GCF_042726555.1. NCBI lineage: Bacteria > Bacillati > Actinomycetota > Actinomycetes > Kitasatosporales > Streptomycetaceae > Streptomyces > Streptomyces sp. NPDC060232. The sequence goes on from NZ_JBHXAG010000017.1 coordinate 62,549, forward strand.
AGGTTCTCACCCCCCGGCGGCCCGGAACACCCGTCCCAGCCCCAGCCCTGGCCCCAGCCCCAGCCCTGGCCCCAGCCCCAGCCCTGGCCCCAGGCCCTGCCCTGGCCCCATGCCCTGCCCTGGACTCCGGTTGCGGCGCCAGGCCAACCCCAGCCCCAGGCCCAGCCCTGGCCCCCGGCCCAGGCCCAGGGCCCGGAACACCCGGCCCAGCCCCGACCCCATGCCCTGCCCTGGACTCCGGTTGCGGCGCCAGGCCAGCCCCAGCCCCAGCCCCAACCCCAGCCCCAACCCCAGCCCCAGGCCCTGCCCTGGCCCCCGGCCCAGGCGCCAGGCCAACCCCAGCCCCAGGGTCCGGAACACCCGGCCCAGGCCCAGGCTCCGGCCCAGCCCTGGACCCCGGCTCCGGCCCCAGGGCAGGCCCCGGCTGCGGCGCCAGGCCACGCACCGGCCGCGGCTTCGTACCCGGGCGGGCCCGGGTCCGCCTCCCCGGCCCCGGCTGCCCCCGCGCCCGCACCGCCCGGCCAGGGCAGCGGCAACCTGCGGGCACGGCTGACCACCTTCGTCGGCCGGGAGGACGACATCCGCGTCATCGGCGACGATCTCGCGCGGGCGCGGCTCGTCACGCTCCTCGGGCCCGGCGGCGCCGGCAAGACCCGGCTCTCGCAGGAGGCCGCCGAGGCGCACGAGCCGCGCGGCGGCTGGCCCGACGGCGTGTGGCTCGTCGAGCTGGCTCCCGTCGACGACCCGGAGGACGTCGCCGAGGCCACCCTCGCCGCGGTCGGCGCACGGGAGACCAAGCTGCGCGGCGCCGCCGCCGAGGAACTGCGGGCGCTGACCGACCGCAACGGCGACGACCCCACCACACGCCTCGTCGAGCACTGCGCCCGCCGCAGCCTGCTGCTGGTGCTCGACAACTGCGAGCACGTCGTCGAAGCCGCCGCCGAGCTCGCCGAACGCCTCCTCACCCACTGCCCCGGCGTCCAGATCCTGGCCACCAGCCGCGAACCCCTCGGCGTGCCCGGGGAGTCCCTGCGCCCCGTCGAACCGCTGCCCGACCCGATCGCGCTGCGGCTGCTCGCCGACCGGGGGGCGGCGGCCCGGGCCGGGTTCACCGTGGACGAGGACCCGGCCGCCGCCGCGGAGATCTGCCGCCGCCTCGACGGGCTGCCGCTCGCCATCGAGCTGGCCGCGGCCCGGCTGCGGCTGCTCACGCCACGCCAGATCGCCGACCGGCTCGACGACCGCTTCCGGCTGCTGACCAGCGGAGCCCGTACCGTTCTGCCGCGCCAGCAGACCCTGCGGGCCGTCGTCGACTGGTCCTGGGACCTCCTCGACGAGGCCGAGCGGACGGTCCTGCGCCGCCTGTCGGTCTTCGCGGGCGGCTGCGACCTCGCCGCCGCCGAAGCCGTGTGCGCCGACCGGACCGAGGCCGGGGCCGGGGGCGCCGCCTTCGACGTCGCCGACACCCTCGGCTCCCTCGTCGACAAGTCCCTCGTCGTCGCCGCCCCCGGCGGCTCCGGCATGCGCTACCGCCTCCTGGAGACGGTCGGCGAGTACGCCGCCGAGCGACTCACCGAAGCCGGCGGCGACCGCGAGGAGATCGCCCGCCGCCACCTGGTCCACTACCGCGAGCTCGCCCGGACCAGTGACCCCCTGCTGCGCGGGCACCGCCAGCGCGAGGCGGCGGACCTGCTCGCCACCGAGTACGAGAACCTCCGTACGGCCCTGCGCCGGGCCGTCACCACCCGCGACGCGGGCGAGGCGTTGTGCCTGGTCCACTCCCTGGGCTGGTACTGGCACCTGCACGACCAGCGGACCGAGTCCCGCCACTGGGCGGAGGCGGTCGCCGCGCTCGGCCCCAACCCCTTCGTGGCCCCGGTCGTCCCCGCCGAGCCGGTGTACGGGCAGCTCGTGGACTCGCCGCCGCCCTACAGCGGCGAGGTGCTCACCGAGGCCTGGCGCGCCCTGCACCTGGTCCGGCTGGCGGCCCGGGACCAGACCAACAAGGACTGGGACGACCCCGAGGTCCGGGCCCTGGTCGACGGGGTGATCGCCACCTACCGGCCCGGGCTCCCGCAGACCTGCCGCACACCGGCCTCCCTGTGGATCTACGCCGTCATGATCGCGGGCGATGCCGGGCTGCTCAAACGGGTCGTCGACGCGACCGTGGCCACCGCCCGCACACTCGGCTACCGCTGGGAGCTCGCCTCCGCGCTCCAGCTGCGCGCCAACATCCTCGCCAACCGCGCCGACTGGGCGGGCGACGCCTCCCGTGACGCCGACGAGAGCCTGGAGCTCTTCCGGGAGCTGGGCGACGACTGGGGCTGCGCGGAGGCGCTGTCCGCCCGCGCCGAGTCCCGGGAGCGGCGCGGCGAGTACGCCCTGGCCGCCCGCGACTACCGCGAGGCCATCGCGTACGCCGAACGCCTCGGCGCGAAGGCGCAGGTGACGGTGTTGCGTGTCCGCATGGCCGGCACGCTCACCGAGAACGGCGAGATGGCGGAGGCCGAGCGGATCCTCACCGAGATCACCGCGACGGTGCAGCGGTTCGGCAACGAGGCGATGCCCGCGGCCCGGATGTTCCTCGCGGGCATCCTCGGCCGTACCGGCCGGATCACCGAGGCCCGCGCCCAGATCCGGGTGCTGCGCGAGGAGTTCGCCTACGGGGCATACGCCGTCTTCGACGTGTTCCTGCACGCCACGACGGCCTGGCTGGACAACCAGGACGGCCGCTACGACGACGCCCTGCGGGGGATCCGCGACGCCACGGCCGCCTTCCGTCACCCGCTGGCGCTGATGGTCGCCCCGCACCTGCCCGCCACCTTCCTGCTGACGGCCGCCGTCTCCCTCGTGTCGCCGGGCGGCCCGCGGCGGGAGTACGACGGCACCCGGCTGCTCGGCGCCTACCGCGCCCTGCTGCCGCCCGACCACTTCCCGGTGAGCACGGAACGCGAGGACTTCGCCCTCGCCGAGAAGCTGGCGCGGTCGGCGCTCGGCGAGACCGGCTACGAGGCGGCGTACGCCGAAGGCGGCGGCCTCACCATGGAGGAGGCCACCGCCCTCATCTGACCCGGCCCCCGGCCGGTGCCCGTCCGGGACGCGATCCGGAGTGGACCGGTCCGCGGGTCAGGTCTTCTGGCGGAACTTGCGCACCGCGAGCGGCATGGTGACCGCCGTGATGGCCAGCGACCAGGCCAGCGTCATCCACACCGAGTCTCCGACGGGAGTGCCGTTGATCAGGGCGCGGGCGGCGTCCGCCAGGTTCGACAGCGGGTTGTAGTCCGTGAAGGACTGGAGCCAGCCCGGCATCGTGGACGGCGGGGCGAAGATCGAGCTGCCGAACTGCAGCGGCATCAGGACCAGCATCGCCATGCCCTGGACGGCCTGCGCGGTCTTCATGGTGAGACCGAGCAGGATGAAGATCCACATGAGGGCGCTGCCGAAGACCGCGGACAGCCCGATGGCGAGGAACAGGTCCAGCACCGAGGACTTGATCGACAGGCCGAGCAGGAAGCCCACGCCCAGCAGGATCGCGATGGCCACCATCATGCGGCCGAGCTCGACGACGATCTTGGCGAGGAGCACCGACGACCGGGCGATCGGCATGGACCGGAACCGGTCCATCACACCCTTCTTGAAGTCGTCGTTGACCCCGGTGCCGACCGCCATCGCGATGTTCATGCCCATCATGGCCATCAGGCCCGGCACCACGTAGTTGACGTAGTCCGCCTGGTTGCCCTTGCCGGAGATCGCACCGCCGAAGACGAACACGAACAGCAGCGTGAAGATGATCGGCATGAACAGGACGTCGAACATCGACTCCGGGTCCTGCTTGATCTGCAGGGCGTTGCGGCGCACCAGGGCGCCGATGTGCCGCAGGTTGCCCCGCAGGCCGATCCGGCCCTCCCCGCGCGAGGCCGCCACCGAGGGCCGACCGGGGGCGGTGGGAGCGGGCTTCGTCGTGGTCACGGTGCTCATGCCGCGACCTCCTCGGTCTTCTCGGTGGGGACGGAGTCCTCGACGAGCGCGGGCTTCTGGCCGGTGATGGCCAGGAACACCTCGTCGAGGCTGGGCAGGTAGGTGCCGAGGTCGGCGATCGCGTACCCGCGGGCGGCCAGCAGGCCGACCACGGCGGTCAGCTGCTCGTCGCTGAGGATCGGTACGAGGAGCACGCCCTCGTCCGGCACGGCCTGGGAGCCGGCCACGCCGTCCAGTCCGGCCTCGGCCAGCGAACGGGCCATGCCCGGCAGGTCCGAGGCGGACACGGGACGGATCTTCAGGGTGCGGCCGCCGACGCGGGCCTTCAGTTCGTCGACCTTGCCGTTGGCGATGACCTTGCCGCGGTCGATGACCGTCAGCTCGCTCGCGAGCTGCTCGGCCTCCTCCATGTACTGGGTGGTGAGCAGCACGGTGGCGCCCTCGGCGACCAGGCGCTGGACCTCGTCCCACACCTCGTTGCGGGTGCGCGGGTCGAGACCGGTGGTCGGCTCGTCCAGGTAGATCACGGCCGGGCGGCCGATCAGCGAGGCGGCCAGGTCGAGCCGGCGGCGCATGCCGCCGGAGTAGTGCATGGCGGCCTTCTTCGCCGCCTCGGTCAGGGAGAACCGCTCCAGCATCTCGTCCGCGCGCAGGCGGGCGTCCTTGCGGGAGAGGTCGAGCAGCCGCCCGATCATGTAGAGGTTCTCCCAGCCGGAGAGCTTCTCGTCCACCGAGGCGTACTGGCCGGTGAGGCCGATCGTGCGGCGCAGCTGCCGCGGCTGGCGGACCACGTCGAAGCCGGCGACGGTCGCCGTCCCCGCGTCCGGGACGACCAGGGTGGAGAGGCAGCGCACCAGCGTGGTCTTGCCGGCGCCGTTGGGCCCGAGGACCCCGAGGACCGTGCCCTCCCGGACGTCCAGGTCGACACCGTCGAGGGCCTTGGTCTCGCCGTAGTGCTTGACCAGCCCCCGCACCTCCACGGCGTTGGGGTTCTTGTCGTTTCGCGTCATGGCCCTATGGGAACAGCCGCCACTGACAAAGCACCGACAGGCGACCGACAAACGTACGACAGACATACGACAGCCCGCCGGCACAGCGGTCGGCGGGCTGTCGGAGCGGTGCAGGTCACATCAGTGGAACGCGTGCTGCTCCTGCGGGAACGTTCCGCCGACCACGTCCTCGGCGAAGGCCCTCGCCGCGTCGGTCATCGTCTCGCGCAGCTTCGCGTACTGCTTGACGAACCTGGGCATCTTCCCGCCGGTCAGGCCCATCATGTCGGTCCACACCAGCACCTGCGCGTCGCACTCCGCGCCCGCGCCGATGCCGACCGTCGGGATGTGCAGGGACCGGGTGACCTCGGCGGCCAGCTCGGCCGGGACGAGCTCCAGCACCACTGCGAAGGCACCCGCGTCCTGCGCGGCCTTCGCGTCACGCAGCAGCTGGTGCGCGGCCTCGTCGCCGCGGCCCTGCACCCGGTAGCCCATGGCGTTGACCGACTGCGGGGTCAGACCCAGGTGGGACATGACGGGGATGCCCGACTGCACGATCAGCTCGGTCTGGGCCAGCGAGCGCTCGCCGCCCTCCAGCTTCACGGCGCCCACTCCGGCCTCCTTGACCAGGCGGGTCGCGCTGCGCAGGGCCTGCACGGGGCCTTCCTGGTACGAGCCGAACGGCATGTCGCCGATGACCAGCGCACGGCTGGTGCCGCGTACGACGGCGGCCGACAGCATGGTCATGTGGTCCATCGTCACCGGGACGGTGGAGTCGAAACCGAGGTGGCAGTTGCCCATGGAGTCGCCGACGAGGATGACCGGGATGCCGGACTCGTCGAAGACGGAGGCGGTCATCGCGTCGTAGGCGGTGAGCATGGGCCACTTCTCGCCGCGTTCCTTGGCGAGGGTCAGGTCGCGGACGGTGATGCGCCGGGTGCCCGTGCCTCCGTACAGGGTGGGGGAGGCCGCGGCTGCGGGTTCGCGGGCAGGCGAAACGGCATGCGTCATTGCAACTGCTCCTTGTGTCATCTCGAGGCACCCTCACGGTGTCCCCGGACTCACCCACCATGGTGGCATCCCCGGGGGCGTGGGCGGAAGTGGGCCGGGGGCCCCGACGGCCCCGGGCGCCAATGTGCGCGTTTCGTGACAAGCGGAACCCCCTGCGTTCAGGCGTTCGTCCTTCCGGACGTGCGACCGTGACGGACGGTCGTGACGTACAGCACGGAAGGCTCCGCTTCATCGCCTAGGGTCAAGGGGCGGGGACGGAGCGCGAGCACGGCAGTGAGGGCAGTGGCATGGCACAGGCGTACAGGACGGAATCGGGGAACGGCGGCTCGGAGCCCCAGCCCTCCGCATCCCGCTTCCCGCGCCGACTGGCCGAACTGTGCAGGGACCCCGGGATCTGGCGGCGCGGATGGGTGCTGGCCGTGATCGCGGCACTGCTGTCGCTGGTCATGGTCTTCCACGCCGAGCTGCCCAACGACATCGGCAACCTCGGCAGCCTCACCGAGACCTTCCTGCCCTGGCTGGGCCTGGCCGTCCCGGTGCTGCTGGGCGGCGCCGTCCTGCGCCGGTCGGCCACCGCGCTGATCGCGGTCGTGCTGGCCGCGGTCGTCTGGCTGAACCTCTTCGGCGGGCTGGTCTTCGACAAGTCCGGCTCCGGCGGCGACCTCGTCGTCGCCACCCACAACGTCGACGCCGACAACCCCGACCCGCGCGGCACCGCCGCCTCGGTCGCCCGCTCCGGGGCCGACGTCCTGGCCCTCACCGAGCTCAAGGGCAGTGTCGTCCCCGTCTACGAGAAGGCCCTGGCGGGCACGTACAAGTACCACTCGGTCGAGGGCACCGTCGGGCTGTGGAGCAAGTACCCGCTGAGCGGCAGCGCACCCGTCGACATCAGGATGGGCTGGACCCGGGCCATGCGGGCCACCGTCGCCACCCCGCAGGGCGACGTCGCGGCCTTCGTCGCCCACCTGCCCTCGGTCCGCGTCAAGCTCAAGGCCGGCTTCACCGCCAACCAGCGCGACGACAGCGCCGACGCGCTGGGCGCCGCGCTCGCCGCCGAGCCCCTCAGGAAGGTCGTCCTCCTCGGCGACCTGAACGGCACCATGAACGACCGCGCCCTGTCCGAGGTCACCTCGCAGATGCGCTCCACCCAGGGCGCGGCGGGCGACGGGTTCGGCTTCAGCTGGCCGGCGCAGTTCCCGATGGCCCGCATCGACCAGATCATGGTCCGCGGGATCCGGCCCGAGGCCTCCTGGACCCTGCCCCGCACGGGCAGCGACCACCTGCCGGTCGCCGCGCGGCTGACTGTCGCCAAGTAGCGGCGCGGACGGACGCCCGGCGGGGGCCTCACCGCATCGGCGGTGAGGCCCCCGACCACTACCCGCCCCCCTCCTACGCCTGCTCGCGCCAGCCGTTCGTGATCGGCAGCCGGCGGTCCTTGCCGAAGCCCTTCGCGGAGATCTTCGTGCCCGGCGGGTACTGGCGGCGCTTGTACTCGGCCGTGTCGACCATCCGCAGGATCTTCGCGACCAGCTCGGCGTCGAAGCCGGCGGCCACGATCTCGTCCAGCCCCTGGTCCCGGTCCACGTACAGGGCGAGGATCGCGTCGAGCACCGGATAGTCCGGCAGCGAGTCGGTGTCCACCTGTCCCGGGCGCAGCTCGGCGCTCGGCGGCTTCACGATCGAGTTCTCCGGGATCGGCGGGGTCTCGCCGCGCTCGGCGGCCGCCCGGTTGCGGTAGCGGGCGAGCCGGAAGACGTCGCTCTTGTAGACGTCCTTGATCGGGCCGTACGCCCCCACCGAGTCGCCGTACAGGGTGGAGTAGCCGACCGCCAGCTCCGACTTGTTGCCGGGGGCCAGCACGAGGTGGCCCTCCTGGTTGGAGACCGCCATCAGCATGGTGCCGCGCAGCCGGGACTGGAGGTTCTCCTCGGCCAGGCCGGTGAGGCCCAGCGAGCCCATGTAGGCGTCGAACATCGGCTCGATCGGCACGGTACGGAAGTTCAGGCCGGTGCGCTCGGCCAGGTCGGCCGCGTCGCCCTTGGAGTGCTCCGAGGAGTACTTCGAGGGCATCGAGACGCCGTACACGTTCTGTGCGCCGATCGCGTCGCAGGCGATGGCGGCGACGAGCGCGGAGTCGATGCCCCCGGAGAGCCCGACCAGGACGGAGCGGAATCCGTTCTTCTTCACGTACGCGCGCAGGCCCACGACCAGCGCGTCGTAGACCTCCTCGTCGTCGTCGAGCCGGTCGGCGTAGCCGCCGGGCACGACCGGCTCGTACGCCTGCACCGGCTCCGCGGACAGGACGACGCGGTCGATGCGCAGCCCGTCGTCCACCACGCCCTCGGGGGCGTCGGCGCGCGCGGCCGGCAGGTCGAGGTCGACCAGGACGCAGCCCTCGGAGAACTGCGGGGCGCGCGCGATGACCTCGCCGTCGGCGCCGACGACGATCGAGTCGCCGTCGAAGACCAGCTCGTCCTGGCCGCCGATCATCGCCAGGTAGGCGAGGGTGCAGCCGGCCTCCTGGGCGCGTTTGCGCACCAGTTCGAGACGTACGTCGTCCTTGTTGCGCTCGTAGGGGGAGGCGTTGATCGAGACCAGCAGCCCGGCCCCGGCGGAGCGGGTGGCCGGGACGCGGCCGCCCTCCTGCCAGAGGTCCTCGCAGATGGCCAGGGCCACGTCGACGCCGCGTACGCGGATCACCGGCTGGGTGTCGCCCGGTACGAAGTACCGGAACTCGTCGAACACGCCGTAGTTGGGCAGGTGGTGCTTGGCGAAGCGCAGTACCACCCGGCCGCCGTGCAGGACGGCCGCCGCGTTCTCCGGGGAGCCGGCCGGGCGCCCGAGGCGGGGCGTGGCCCTCTCGGTCCGGTCGAGGTAGCCGACGACGACCGGCAGCTCGCCCAGTCCCTCGGCGGCCAGCCGCTCCGCGAGTTCGCGCAGTGCGCTGCGGGAGGCCTCGACGAAGGAGCCGCGCAGGGCGAGGTCCTCGACGGGGTACCCGGTCAGCACCATCTCCGGGAACGCCACCAGGTGGGCGCCCTGCTCGGCGGAGTGCCGGGTCCAGTGGACGACCGAGTCGGCGTTGGCGGCGATGTTGCCGACGTGCGAGTCGATCTGATTCAGAGCGAGGCGTAGTTGAGGCACGGGACCCAGTCTAATCGTCTTTCTGACGCGATGTCCTGGGCCCCGTGTGTTTCCCGGGTTCTCGGCGTGCCGTGCGGGTCCGCCCACGGGCCTGTCAGCCGATGGGGCCGACGTACTTCACGTCGTCGAGCAGGGTCCCGGCGGCGATGTCCGCGGTGATGCTCTTGGTGCCCTCGGGGATCTCGAACGCCACGACTCCGCTGGCGGTTTCGCCCGGCAGGATCGTTCCCTTCACCATCTTCGGGACGCTGCTGCCGCCGCCGCTGTCGAAGACCATCTCGGCCGTCATGCCCTTGTCGTCGCGGACGTTGGGCACGGCGTAGATCACCTCGTGCGGGGCGTTCGAGCCGTTGGTGATGGTGACCGTGATCTGGATCGCGTTCTTGACCTGCTCGCGGGCGATGATGCCCTTGGGCTCGTACTTCGTCGGCGTCGACAGGCTCACCTTGACGCCGTTCGGGTAGGTGAAGGTCTCGCCGAACAGCAGCGCGCTGGTCAGGCCGGGCACCTGGGAGGGCGACGGGGACGCCGTCGGCCAGGGCTCACCGCTGGGGTACAGGCCGTCCAGGTCCAGCTCGTTCTCCTCGATGCCCGCCTCGACGCGGTCGGAGGCCCGCTCGACGACGGCGACGGTCAGGAAGAAGCCGCCGATCGAGGCGATGACGCCCACCCCGGCGAGAACGGTGCCGACGATGGCCATCGTCTTGTTCGGGGCGCCCTTGTTGGCGCGCACGATGGCGCCGATGCCCAGGCCCACGCCGATCACGGCGAGGATGCCGCCGAGCCAGAAGAGCAGGGGCACGACGCCGAGGAGGATGCCGAAGCCGCCGACGATCAGGGCGGCGACGGCCAGGCCGTTGGTGGCCGGGGCGGCGGCCTGCGGGTAGCCGGTGTACGGGCCGGCGCCGAAGCCGGCGGCGTGCTGTCCCCACGGGTCGACGGGTCCACCGGGGCCGGGGGCGCCGGCCGCGGTGGGTGCGCCGAACGGCGTGGCCGGGGCGGCGGAGGCCGGGGTGGCAGGAGCCGGGGTCGGTGGGGCGAACGCCGAAGGGGCCGGAGCCGGTTCGGCGGCGGGGGCCTCGGCAGCGGCGGGCGCCTCGGGCGCCTCGGCGGGCTGGGCGGGCTGGGCCGCGTCCGGCTCGGGGGCCGGCCCGGGAGCCTGTTCGGGGGTCCGCTCGGCCGGCTCCGCGGTGGCAGGTTCGGCGGCGGGGACCTTTTCGAGCGAGAGCGGCTGCGCGGGCGCCGGTATCGGGGCCGTCTCGGGAACGGGCGTGTCCGCCGGTCCCGTCGGCGGGCCGGTCGGGGTGCTGGGCGGGTTCGGCGGGGTGGTCATACCGGCGGAAGCGTCCTTTGTCGCGGCTGTCGTGATCAGAGCAAGAGTGCCATGCCGATGGCGAACGCCCTTCCGAATTCCCGCCGTGCCCCGCCGTGTTCCGCCGTGTTCCGCTGTGCTCCGCCCGCCCTACAGCTGGTAGCCGATCACCGTCATCATCCCGGACTCCGAGTGCTGGTGCCGCGGCAGGCGACGTTCGCCCCGTCGCGACGCCCGGCACGCACTCTCGCCGCACCGGCCGAAAGCCACGTACGTCCAGTACGAGCGCTCCGGCCGGCACGCCGAGAGCACGCACCGGACGCCGCTCCTTGACGGGGCGAACGTCGCCTGGCGCGGCACTAGACGTTGTGGCAGTGCGCCATCCACAGCCGGCCGGACCCGGGGCCCGTACCGGCCTCGGACCGCGCCGCCCGGGCGGCCCGCGCGGGCTTCGGAGCCGGTTCCTGGGCCGGCTCCCACAGCTGCGGCGCGGCGGCCGGAGTGTGGTGAGCACCACCGCGCATCGCGGCACCGCAAGCCCCGGCCGAGGCAACGCACCGGGGGGCGGACACGTCCTCCATGGCGTGGGAATCACTCGGACGGCCCGGAGACAGCATGGTGACGGCGCTCAGCAGCGCGGCGAGCAGCAGGAGCAGGGGCTCCGGTCCTGCTCGCCGAACACTGCGCGTCATGGCCGGAACCCTACCCGGGGCGGGTATCCGGTCGAAGGATCGACCCCCGGCTTGCCTAGGATTAGTCACACCATGTCCCCCCATGGGCTGACTCCGCGCACCGCCTGGCCGGTCGCCCTCCTGATCTGCCTCGCCGGCGCGGCCTACACCGCGTGGGTGCTCGAAGTCGTCCTCTCCACGGGCCTCAACCCCATCGAGACGTACGTCAGCGAACTGGCCGCCCAGGACCAGCCGCTCGGCGGCCTCTTCCGGGCCACCGACTTCACCGCCGGGCTGCTCGCCTTCGGCGGAGGCATGCTGGCCCTGATACGGCTGCTGAAGTACACCGAGTCCCGCCGCCTCTGGGCGGTCGTCGGCTGGGCCGGGGTCACCCTCTTCGGGGCGGCCACCGCGGCCGACGCCTGGCTCCCGCTGAGCTGCACGCCCACCGTGGACCCCGAATGCGCCGCCCGTGAGACCGCAGGGCTCGTCCCCGCCACCCACCAGGCCCACGCCGTCAGCAGCACCCTCGCCATGACCGGGGCCCTCGTGGGGCTGGTCGCCCTGACCGTCGCCGCCCGCCGCTACGGCTGGTTCGCGCCCCTCGCCCGCTACGGCCCCGCGCTGGTCGCCCTGGAGCTGCTCGCCACCGCCTGGACCCTCTCCGCCATCGCGATGTTCACCGCCGGACGCGGCACCTGGGCGCTGGGCGCCGGTCAGCGGCTCCAGGTCCTGCTCGTGGCAGTCTGGCTGGGTCTGCTCGCCTACTCCGTCCACAAGGAACGCCGCACATGACCGCGCACGAGCCGCCGTACCCGGGGAGCGGAGGAGCCGGCCTGTTCGTGCGCGTCGACGGGGCCCCGCTGCACGTCCTCGTCGAGGGACGGGGACCCGTCTGCGTCCTCAGCGCCGGACTGGCCATGGCCTGGTTCGACTGGGACGAGGTCGCCGCGCTGCTCGTCGCCGAGGGCCGCACCGTCGTCCGCTTCGACCGCCCCGGCCACGGTCTCAGCGGCCCGGCCGCCGCACCACCCACCACCGCGGGGGAGGCCCGCCGGATCGCCGGCCTGCTCGACGCCCTGGGGTACGGGGGCCCCGCCGCCGACCCGGTCACCGTCGTCGGGCACTCGATCGCCGCCTTCCACACCGAGGGCTTCGCCCGCCTGTACCCGCGGCGCACCGCCGCCCTCGTCCTCGTCGACGCCAGCGTCGAGGAGGACCCCCGTACGCTCCTGCCCGCCGCGCTGCGTACCGGCGCGGCCCGCGCCCTCGGCCGGGCCGTGACCGCCGCCGGGCTGCCGGCCGCACTGGGCCCCGCGGCCCGGCGCGCCACCGTACGGGCCTCCCGCACGGGCGGCGGCGATCCGGCCGCGCGGGACCTCGTACGCCGCTGCTACCGCACCGGCCGGGTCTGGCGCGGAGCCCTGCTGGAGAACTCCCGCTATCCGGACATGGCCGCCGAGCTGGCGGCGCTGCGCCGGACCCGCCCGCTGACGGCCCCCGCCACCGTCCTCGCGGGCCATGACGGATCGGCCGGCCGCGGCGCGCTGCGCTGGCTGGGCCGCCAGGCGGACCTCGCCGACCTGCTCGGCGCCCGCTTCGAGGTCGCCGAGCCCGCCGGCCACCTGGTCATGCACGACCGCCCGGACCAGGTGGCCCGGGCGGTCGTGGAGACGAGCGAGCGGCAGCGGCGGGAGTGACCGGCCGACCGGCAGGACCGGCCGACCGGCAGGACCGGCCGACCGGCAGGACCGGCCGACCGGCCGACCGGCTGATCGGGTTTGCGGCTGACCGGGTAAGCGGGCGACCGGGTAAGCGGCTCACCGTCCGGCCGGTCCCGGTCAGCTCCGGGCGTAGACCTTCTCGACGAAGCCGGCCAACTGGTCTTCGGACAGGTGCTGGGCCAGATCGGCCTCGCTGATCATCCCGACCAGCTTCTTGTCCTTGATCACGGGCAGCCGCTTGATCTGGTGGCTCTCCATCTCGTCCAGCACGTCGCTGACGTCCGCGCCGGCGTCGATCCAGCGCGGAGTGCCCCGGGCGATGTCCCCGCACGTCATCTTCGACGGGTCCAGGCCCTTGGCCACGCAGTACACGACGATGTCGCGGTCAGTGACGATCCCGCACAACCGCTCTTCGGCGTCGCTGATGGGCAGTGCGCCCACATTGAGCCGGGCCATCAGCGCGGCGGCCCGGTCGAGCGTCTCGTGCGCCGGTATCCACCGGGCGCCGGGGTGCATGATGTCTGCGGCGGTGGTCATGACCGAACCTCCTGAGCACGCTGTTCACGGCCGGGTGCGGACGCGCCCGGCCGAGTGTCCCCCTCGCGGTGCACCGTCGCGCCGCGGCCGTTCGGCTGGCGCGACGACCCCCGGACGGCGCCGGTACACGCCCGTACGGGTGAGAGGGGCGCCTCCCCCCACCGTACGAGCGTGTCCCGTCACCCGCGCGGTGTGGCTCCGCGCTGCCTCAGCATGTCCGCCATCAAGGTGAGCTCCGAGCGCTGCGCGTCGACCATGCCCTGCGCCAGATCCCGCTCGACGGGGGTCCCGCACTGCTGCGCGCACCCCTGCGCCATCGTCACGCCGCCCTGGTGGTGGTCGGTCATCAGCTGGAGGAAGAGCACCTCCGCGTCCCGCCCCGAGGCGGCGCCGAGCTGCTCCAGCTCCTCCTTGGTGGCCATGCCGGGCATCAGCGCGCCGGGCTTGGCGGGGCCGTGCCCGGCGTGTCCGCCGTGGCCCGCGGAAGCCCCCATCCAGGACATCGCAGGCTCGCCGGCCACCACCTTCGGCAGCCCCCACAGGTCCAGCCAGCCGAGCAGCATGCCCCGCTGGTTGGCCTGCGTGTTGGCGATGTCGTAGGCGAGCGTGCGTACCGCCTCGTCCTGCGTCCGGTCCCGCACGATGAAGGACATCTCCACCGCCTGCTGGTGATGGACCGCCATGTCCCGCGCGAAGCCGGCGTCGGGGGAGTGCAGTCCCGGCGTCCGGGGCGCGGCCGCGGGCGGGGCGGCCGATCCGCCGCCCGCGGCGGCGACCGTGGCCGCCGCCGCGAACAGCAGCGCCAGCAGCACGGCCGTGCCCGCGACCCAGTACGTGCGGGGGATCGCGCGGCTCACTTGGCCGCCAGCCCGTTCGTGCAGGCCGCGCCCGGCTCCGGGGTCTGCTCGCCCTGCACGTACTTGGTGAAGAACTGCTTGACCCGCGGGTCGTCCGCGCTGTCCACCGTGAGCTGCTTGCCCCACGCGCTGAGCATGATCGAGCCGGTCTGCTCCTTGACCGGGCTCATCAGCGTGTACGGCGTCTTGCCGACGGTCGCGGCGAGCTTGTCCACGTCGGCCGGGGCGGCCTTCTCGTTGTACGTCACCCACACGGCGCCGTGCTCCAGCGAGTGGACGGCGTTCACCTCGGGCAGCGGGGTCGTGTAGACGTCGCCGTTGCAGTTCATCCAGCGGGGGTGGTGGTCACCGCCGACCGGCGGGTTCATCTCGTACTTCACCGGCGTCTCGACGTGGTTTCGGCCGAGCTTCTTCACGTCCCAGAGCTGCTCGCCCTCGACCGGCTTCTTGCGGATCTCCTCGGCCTCCTTGCGGAGCTGCTCCGCGGCCTCCTGCTTGCGCTGCTCGGTCTGCTTCTGGTCGATCAGCACCCAGGCGCCGAAACCGACGAGACCGACGACGACGGCCGACGAGACGGTGATCGCGATGGCCTTGTTGCGCCGCTCCCGGGCCTGCTCGGCGCGGCGCATCTCGGCTATGCGCGCCTGGCGGGAGTTCGGGTCGGTGTGCTGGGGGGTCCTGCCGGACTTGCTGGCCATGTGCCCTGGTTCCTTCTTCTGGATGAGGGGGGTGGACGGAACGCAAAACCGGACCCGTCAGGTCCGCAGCACCTGGAGAACATGCAGGTCGGGGGCGCGCGCCAGCGGCTCGGGCGGCCGGATCCAGCCCGCGGCCGTCGTCCGGGCGGAGGGCAGCGGCCCGCCGTCCGTCACGGTCACGGCGGGCGGCGGCACGGGCAGCACGGCCGGGAGCACGTGCGCGAGGGGGGAACAGCCGGGCGGGTCGTACGGGGACACACAGACGGCGTGCTCCGTACCGTGCGCCCGGACCTCAAAGGAGACGTGCGGCCCACCGGGACGAGCGCACAGGAACAGCGCGCCGGCCAGTACTCCGAGCACGGTCAGCACGACGGCGCGGCGGAGTACGGAACGTCCCCGACGCTCCCGCTGCGTGTACTGCCGGCCCCCCATGGGCGCAGATGGTAATGCTCATGACGGGGCCCAGGTCAGTGCGGGGGTGCCGCGAGCTTTCGGGGGTGCGTAATGTGGCGGAAACCACCACTGGCGATACTGGGCCGACCCGACTGTGCCGCGACCCTTCAGGCGGTGGTGCACAGGCCGTCTGAACTGCGAGGATGAAGGCATGGACAAGCAGCAGGAATTCGTCCTCCGGACGCTTGAGGAGCGCGACATCCGCTTCGTGCGCCTGTGGTTCACCGACGTACTGGGCTTCCTCAAGTCCGTCGCGGTCGCCCCCGCGGAGCTGGAGCAGGCCTTCGACGAGGGCATCGGCTTCGACGGCTCCGCCATCGAGGGCTTCGCACGGGTCTACGAGTCCGACATGATCGCCAAGCCGGACCCGGGCACGTTCCAGATACTGCCGTGGCGCGCCGAGGCCCCCGGGACCGCCCGCATGTTCTGCGACATCCTCATGCCGGACGGCTCGCCGTCGTTCGCGGATCCGCGCTACGTCCTCAAGCGCATCCTCGCCAAGACCTCCGACCTGGGCTTCACCTTCTACACCCACCCGGAGATCGAGTTCTTCCTACTGAAGGACAAGCCGCTGGACGGGACCCGCCCCGTCCCGGCCGACAACTCCGGCTACTTCGACCACACCCCGCAGAACGTGGGCATGGACTTCCGCCGCCAGGCGATCACCATGCTCGAATCGATGGGCATCTCGGTGGAGTTCAGCCACCACGAGGGCGCGCCGGGCCAGCAGGAGATCGACCTGCGCTACGCCGACGCCCTCTCCACGGCCGACAACATCATGACCTTCCGCCTGGTCATGAAGCAGGTCGCCCTCGAACAGGGCGTCCAGGCCACCTTCATGCCCAAGCCGTTCTCGGAGTACCCCGGTTCGGGCATGCACACCCACCTCTCCCTCTTCGAGGGCGACCGCAACGCCTTCTACGAGTCGGGCGCCGAGTACCAGCTCTCGAAGGTCGGCCGCTCCTTCATCGCGGGCCTGCTGCGGCACGCCGCCGAGACGGCCGCGGTCACCAACCAGTGGGTCAACTCCTACAAGCGCATCTGGGGCGGCTCCACCCGCAGCGCCGGCGCGGGCGGCGAGGCCCCCTCGTACATCTGCTGGGGCCACAACAACCGCTCGGCCCTGATCCGCGTCCCGATGTACAAGCCGGGCAAGATGGGCTCCTCCCGCATCGAGGTCCGCTCGATCGACTCGGGCGCGAACCCCTACCTCACGTACGCCGTCCTCCTGGCGGCCGGCCTCAAGGGCATCGAGGAGGGCTACGAACTCCCGGCGGGCGCCGACGACGACGTCTGGGCCCTCTCCGACGCCGAACGCCGGGCGATGGGCATCGAACCCCTCCCGCAGAACCTCGGCGAGGCCATCTCCCTGATGGAACGCAGCGAACTGGTCGCCGAAACCCTCGGCGAACACGTCTTCGACTTCTTCCTCCGCAACAAGAAGCAGGAGTGGGAGGAATACCGCTCGGAGGTCACGGCCTTCGAACTCCGCAAGAACCTCCCGGTGCTGTAACCGCAGGCCAGCGGCGACACCCCAGTCACACGGCACCCCGGGCCGGCGGCACTCAGCCGCCGGCCCGGACCCGTTTCACCCCTCCTGGGCCGTCTGTGGGCCGTCAGCCGCCGGACCGGCGGCCCTGTAGACCTCGTCCACGGCCCGCAGCGTGCGCTCGTGGCTGCTCGGCATCAGGTGCGTGTAGACCCGGAGTGTGAAGCCGGGGTCGCCGTGCCCGAGGTACGTGCTCAGCGCCTTGATGTTCTCCCCGGAGTCCAACAGGACGGACGCGTAGAAGTGCCGCAGCGCGTGCATCCCGTGCTCGCGCGCGGCCTGGTGGCGCTCGCCCGGCCGCGGCTCCGGGATGACGCCGGCCTGCACGAGGGCGAACTTCCACACGCGGGTGTTGAAGTCGGTTCGCCGCACGGCGCCCCCGCCCGGGAGGGAGAACAGCAGCCGCTTGGTGACGAGCGGCCCGTCCGGCTTCAGCCAGGGAAGCGTCACGTCCACCGGTGGGAACTCCTCGCGGTGCTCTCGCAGCACCTGCGCGATCCGGCGGGGGAGCGGCACATCCCGTTCCTTTTCCCGCTTGGGCGGACCGAAGACGAGGTGCCCGTTCGCCACCTTTACCTGATTGGCCACCCGGAGCCATTCACTCCGGAAGTCCTCGGGGTCGTCCGGCAGGCCGAAGATCTCCCCCTGTCGGAGCCCCAGCCCCCCGCCGGCATCCGCCATCGCCCGGTACCGCTTCGGCAGCGCCGCCCGGACGGCGAAGAGCCGCTCGGGCGTCCACGGCCTGACCCGCGGAGCGACCGGAGCGGGCGCTCTGACCGTACGGGCCTTACACGGGTTCTTCGCCAGCAACTCGTCGTCCACCGCGGCGGCGAGGACGGCAGACACGCTCGCGAAGATGACGCGCCGGTACGAGGAGACCGGCAGGACCTGCTCCAGCTCGCTCAGCCAGTCACGGATGTGCTCCGGCCGGAAGGAGTCGAGGGGCCGCGTGCCGAGGTGCGGGAACGCGTGCTTGCGGATCTGCACCTCGACAGACGACCGCGTCGTCATATCCGTCGTCAGCGACGCGAGCCACTTCTCTCCGTACTCCCGAAACGTGATCCGGCCGGCGGCAGGATCGATGTACTGCCCCCGGGACATATCCGCCTCGATGTGTGCCAGCCACTTCTCGGCGAGCCGCTTCTGCCTGTCGGGAAAGCTCTTCGACTTCTCCGTGCCGTCCGGTCCGATGAACCGGGCGCGGTAGCGCATGCCGCTGCCGTAGCGGTCGGTTTTGATCCGACGGGGCTTGCCGTCGGGTCCCTGCTCGGTCTTGAACCACCGGTCTTGGATGTGGCCTGCCACGTATGGGCCTTTCTGGGCAAGCGCCGAGGGCGGGCCCGGGTGGGCCCGCCCTCGGCGGTGGTGTGGTGGGTTAGGCGGCTTGGCTGATGTCCTTGCGCTTCTGCTCGGCGATCCAGTCGTAGAGGTCGACAGGGTCGTAGCGGGTGTGCTTGCCGACGCGGAATCCGGGCGGGCCGGTCCGCTTCTTGCGCCACTGGTAGAGGGTCTCCACCGGGACGTCGAGGATCTCGGCGACGTCGTCGGGGCTGAGGTAACGGTCGGGGAGTCCGCCGCGCAGGATGGCGCGGGGGGCAGTCTCGGCGGGCATTGCTCCTCCGGCGGGTGTGTGTCCGAGCTCCGGATTTCTGCGTCATCGCGTCGTCTGGGTCATCAGCTCTTCTGACCTGCGGATTTCGGTGACGTGGTAGCTGGGCTGTGTGTCACCGGCCTGCGTCATCGTCACCGGGCTGACGCGGGCCGGTGACGCGGGTGACGCGTGATGACGTAGTTATTGACCGTCTGCGTCACCGGTGTAGCCGCAGGCCACGAGCCATTTCGGGCCTGGTGGTGACGCGGGTGACGCAGCGTCTCTTCTCTTAGGAAAAAGAGGGGTGGTGGCTGTTGTGCTGCGGTGCATCTTCGAGCGCGAAGAGGGAGCCGCTGCGCGGCACGTCCCTTGCAGCGGCGGCAAGCCGCCGGAACAGCAAGAGGAGCACGCCCCGGGGGCGCCGGGTGCTCTTCTTGCTTGAACGCTGGCGCTACGGCGGCGCGGTCAGAACGCCGCCTGCTGCTGGCCGGGCGGGGGCACAGTCGGGCGGGTCATCTCGATGTAGCGCGCGGTACTGGTCCGGCCCCAGTCGACGAGGACGCCGCGGGCGGCGAGGGTGGGCTGGAGGCGCTTGAGGCGGTCGGAGAGGACTTTGCCGGTGGTGGGCCACCCTTTGGGCAGGGTGCGGAAGTCGTCGCCGGTGTAGAGCTGGGTGAGGGCGTGCAGCAACTCGGTTGAGGTCATCCGCACTTCCTCGCCGGGGTCGAGGCTGGCGGCGTGCTTGAGGACGGTCTGGGCGAGGAGGTCGCCCTCGATCACGTCGTCGTTGAGGTCGTCGAGGCTGGCCCGGTAGGCGCCCAGCGCGCAGAGGCCGGTGGCGGTGTCGAGCTGGGCGCAGAGGTGGGCGAAGTCCGCCATCCGCAGGTCGGTGGGAATCTCGGCCTCGGTCGCCCGCACCTTGACGGCGAGGTCCAGCAGCGAGCCGAGGATGACCGGCAGCACCTGCGCGTACTCCGCCCACAGCTCCGCCTCCGTCCGCCGTACGCGGGGCCGCTCAAGGCGGAGAGGCAGCAGGCGTTCGGCGAGGTCGGGGCGGATCACGCCGACGTCGATGCCGGTCAGCAGGAGCGGGCGGCGGTAGCGGGAGCGGACCACGTCCCCGTCGGTGAACAGCGCGCGCTTGATGCTTTCGGCGCCGGTCACGATGCAGCACATCAGGTCGGACAGGTCCGGCGGCAGGTGCGAGAGATTATCGAGGGCGGTGACCCATCCGGCCGCGACGGCGGTGATCAGGTTCTCTTCGTCCTTCGGGGCGCGGCGCAGGTCTCCGGTCATGCCTTCGATGATCCGGACGAGCATCCGGCCGCCGGTGGACTTGCCGGCGCCCTGAGGGCCGGTGAGGAACGGCGCGGGGACGGGCACGGACGGTTCCAGGCAGCCGATCAGCCACGCGATGGCCAGGCATTCGCTTTCCGCGTTGGCGAAGTTGCACAGCCTCAGCAGTGCGTCGATGCCCTTTGCGTCGGTGTCCTTCTCGGGGAGCGGGAGTTCGCCGGTGAGCTGGGTGCGGCGCCAGCACACTTCGCGCGGGTCGGGGGTGAGGATGTCCCATCCGGTGGGGTGGATGCGGATCGACTGGCCGTCATCACGGCCGAGGTCGAGCCAGGTCGCGCCGTCGAATCCCGGGGCTACCCGGATGTGGGTGGCCTGTACGTCCTGGCTGAGCGCGAGTGCTTCGATCAAGTCCAATGCCTCCTTGAGAGCGGAGCCGTTGAATGAGCCGTGGCCGTCGTTGTAGAGGCCGACCATGAGTTCCTGCCGGTGGCTGCCGGTCGTGCCTTGGGAGCGGATCGGCCGGGCGACGGGGTGGCCGTTGCGCTGCGCGTAGACGGTGCCTTCGGTGGTGCGGAAGTACCGGAAGTGCGCCTGCGCGTAGTCCGTGATGATCTGGCGTGCCGGGGTCTTGTCCTCGTCGGTCACGGTCACATCCCGAGCGTGGTGCGGGCGTTGGTCCAGGCGTCCTCGCAGTGCCGCAGCGACTCGCCCCTCTCCTGCGCCGCGGTGAACAGGCGGGCGATGTGCTTTTCGGTGAGGCAGCCGCACCGGCCGTGCGCGGACAGCACGGCGAGGAACATCCGGTACACGGTCCGGTGGATGCCGTCCGGGGCTTCCTCGATCCGCTGTTCCGCCATGGCGATGCCCCGTTCCAGGTAGGCGGGTGAGCGGTGGGGGCACTGCCCACCCCCGGCCGGCGCCGAGACGACGGTGGCGCCCGATACATGTCGGGCCGCTGTGGGCTCCTTGGCAGCGAGCGCGCGCACGACGTCCGGCAGCAGCGCCATGGTGCCGGTGCCGGTGCCGAGCCACCGTGCGTAGGCCATCGCGGACTTGATGTCCACGCCAGGGCGGACGCCGTTGCGGGAGGTCATGGAGCCTCGGTAAATCCAGTGCTCCCCGCGGGCGCTGGGCACGGTTCGCGTGGTGGGCAGGTTCTGCCGAGCCCAGGTGATTGCGTCGGCGTGGTCGAGGTCCACCACGGTGAGACCGGCACCGCCGGGGTGGTAGGCGATGGCCGCGGCCTGCCGCCAGGCCGGGCCCCATGCGGGTGAGGTGAGGATGTTCGGGTCGGTGGTGGCGGCGGCCCAGCCATGGCAGGGTGCCGGGCACGCGCAGGGGCCGGGGGTCTTCATGTTCGGCCGGCCGCCGCAGGCGTTCTTCCGGCAGGCCCGGCAGTTGCCCATGGGACCCTTGCCCTCCCGCAGCGGCAGCACGGGGAGCCCCAGTTTGGCGAGCTGGAGCGCTGTGGGCAGGTGCCGGGACATCGTGGGGTGGCCGTACACGTTGAGAGGTAAGGGAAGCCCCTTGGCCCGATGTGCAACGGGCTTGAGATGGGTCATGCTTGATGTCTCCTGTCTGTCTTCGGATGGGGAGGGAGAACCGCGGCGGTGGGCGACCTTGGTGGGGAGTCCCGCCGCCGCGGGCGGAGTTACTGGCGCCGGATCCAGCTGGCGTACTCCTGGCGGGCGTAGCCGCGGGGGTCGCGGATGCTGTCCGGGTGGTCCGGGCTGTACGAGCCGTCCGCGTAGCCGCCCGGGCCGGGCCCGGCGGAGTCGTCGACGGCCATCAGGCGCCGGGCCGCTTCGACGGCGAGGATGGCGGCGTCGCTCTCGGGGTCCTTGTCGGTGAGGGCGATCCTGTCCAGGAGGGCGGCCTTGCGGAGCCAGAACTCCCGGACATGGAGGCCGCGCAGGCAGTCCCGGACTCCGCTGGCAGTCCATCCGATCTCGCTGATGATGCTCGGCGCGGTTGCGTAGGCGACCTCGGGCGCCGGCCAGCGGCCCGGCTGCTCCTCGGCGGTCAGGTAGAGGCGGACGCGGTCACCACTCCGGGTGGGGTGCTGGCGTACCGGACCGGTCCTGAACGTCTCGGAAAGGGCCTTGGCGATGCCGTCGGCTTCGGGCGGGGTGCAGATGACGCGGATCTCGAACACGTTGGCTCCTCAGCTGTGGAAGTGGTTGCGCTTGAAGACGGCCCGACGGATGTTGACGACCGTTCCCCGGTCGCGGCCGTGGTGGCTGCCGAGGACCTGGGTGGCGATGAAGCCGCCGAAGACGACCGCGGCGAGGATGACGAGCTGCTGGACGAGCGCGGCAACGGCGGCGATGAAGGTGGTCAGGAGCATCAGGCCGCCGCACGCGGCGGCGAAGCCAATCCCGCCGAGTGCGATGTTCACCGCGAGCGGGCTGATGACCGGGCGCGGCCGGTGCGGCTCGGGGTCCTTGACCGGGGTGAGGGCGTAGCCGGTGATGAGGCGGCCGTCGGGGAGCTGCACGGTCTGGACGTCCGGCAGGGAGGGCGGTTGGAAGGGGACGACCGGCGCGGTGGGATGTGTGAGCACGATCGGGTTGTGGATGTCTGTGGACTTGTGGTCGGTCACGGCTGGCTCCTAGTCGGCGAGGTCGGTGAGTGCCTGGGCGGTGGACTTCACGACGTTGGCGATGGGCTCGTACGCGCCGGTGCCGGCGGCGAAGAAGCCGAAGAGGAACAGGACGATGGCGGCTCCGGCGCTCGCGGCCTTGGTCTTGATCGCGAAGAAGGACGCGGCGCCGAAGAGGAGGACGGCGGAGATGGTGAAGGTCATCGGGACAGCTCCGGTCTCGTAGGCGGGACGGGTCAGCGGGTGCCGGCGCGGTAGGTGCGGGCGGCGCGGTTGTAGAGCCAGCGGCCGAAACGGATGCGCTTGCCGTGGCCGTCGCAGCGGCGGCAGTGCTTGCCGCGCTTGAGGCGGCCCTTGCGGTCGGTGGTGAGGGCGAAGCCGAAGCCCCGGCACTTGCGGCAGGTTCCGAACGGCGAGGCCGCACACAAGCCGCTGTAACCGAGAGTGATGGCCGTCAGGCAGGCGATAGCGAGCAGGGCAGGGGTCATGAAGGGCCCTCCCAGGCTGGTTCTAAGGGTTTCCGCAGGTGGGCTGCTATGCGCTAGCAGCCTGATCAAGTGCCGTGTGTGGTGCTAGCGGGGGTGCTACCGGTAGCGGGTGCGGGTGCTACCGGTAGCACCCCTACGGTCCTATGCGGCGCCCGGCCGTTCGCTACGCTCCGCAACCGCCTTGGCGACATCAGCGCGGAGGATGCCGCGGCGGGTGGTGCGGTTGCCGTCGTCGCTGATGCCGGCGACGTCGCGGGTCTTGATGCGGTGGGGCTTGAGGGCGCTGGTGACGTTCTCGCCCTTCCAGCCGTCGTAGACCTCGGGCCGCAGTTCGGCGAGGCGGGCGGCGATCCGCTCGTTCCACACGCGCTCCTCGGCCGCCGGGACAACGGCGAGAACGTCGGCGAGCAGGTCGTACGAGGGGCCGGTCACCTGCTCAGGGCTCTCGCCGAGGGCGTGCCCGGTCAGCAGCCCGGCGTCCTTTCGGACCTGGCGGGCCCGACCGGCGATGGTCTCGGCGCCGGGGGCGTCGACGTAGGTGGAGGCGACGATTCGGGCGTCGGCTCCTTCACCCATGAAGTAGTGGATGCCCTTGTCGCCCCAGGCGAACATGGTGGCCCGTACTCCGCGCTTGTATGAGGAGGTGCCGAGGACCATGTCGTTCTCGGTCTGGCCCATGACCTTCAGGCACCAGCGGGCCGAGGCGTTCGCGGAGATACCGGTAGGCAGGGACTTGGCGTCCGGGCGCTGGGTGGCGAGGAGCAGCACGATCCCGGTCGCCGGGCCGCGCTTGACGAGGTCGGTGGCGATCTCCTCGAACTCCTTCCCGTGCTCGGGGTGCTCGAAGAGGACCTGGCATTCGTCCACCCCGATCACGATGGGGTGCAAGCCGAGTGACCGCTTGTCGGCGAGGAGGCTGGTGACCTTGTTCTCGGGGCAGATGTCCCGCGGCAGGGAGCGGATCACCTTCACCCTGCGCCGCAGCTCCTCCCGCAGTTCGCGGAAGTCGGCGAGCGTGTAGGCGATGGACTCGTCGTCGTCGCCTGCGGCGTGGCGGTGGGATACGGCGTTGCCGACCGGGTCGAGGTCGCCGGTGCCCTTCATGTCGTACGTGTGCAGTTCGGCCCGGGGGTCCAGCGCGGCGATCAGCAGGAGCAGGCGGAGCAGGAACGTCTTGCCCATGCGCGGGATCGCGCCGATCACCCCGGCGATGTACATGAGGGTGACGTGCACCCAGCGTCCGCGCTGGTCGGTGCCGTAGGCGATGGGCTGGAACAGGTCCACCACGCCGCTGACGAGCAGCGGCCACTTGGGCTTGGTCGCCTTGGTCATGTCCTGATCTCCCACCCACAGGACCATGTGGCCGGTGTGCTCGTCGGGCACGGCCTCGGGCCACACGCACCCGAGCGGCCGGCGCAGGCCGGAGGCGAGTTTGTCGCGGCGCTCGATCACGTCCGTCACGGTCACCCCATACGGGAGGTCGCCCTCAGCGCGCCAGCCGGGGCCGTCGCGGGTGATGGGGGCGGTGAAGGTGAAACCGTCCCTGCCCTTTGCCTGAGCCTGGGAGATGGGAGCGATACCTAGGGCGCCAAGGGCTCGCAGGACGATGTCCGAGGTGAGCTTAGGCGCCTTGGTGACCTCTACCGCGCGGTGGACGACCGGGGCGTCCGCCTGGCCGCCGGCCGCGCCGAGCGCGAGGAGGACCGTGCCGAGCGAGACGGCATGGAGCCAGCCGGGCGCCAGTACGTAGAGCGCAAGTGCAGCCCCGAGGCCGACCACGGCGGCGAGCGCGGCGACCAGAGTGCGGAGGCGAACGCGGCCGTCGCGCTGGCGGGACAGCTTCAGGTACTCGCCGACGTCCTCGCGCCGGACGGCGGCCAGTCGGACCGGTTCACCCTCGCGGTCGGCCACCCACCGCAGGCTCCCGCCCACGAACCTGGCGGCCCCGCGCGGGGCCTGGAGTGCGAGGCGCCCGGCGTAGACCGGGGAGCGGAGCGCGTGGTACCCGGCGAGGTGCGCGTAGTGCCCGGTGACCCAGCGGGCCGCGGTCTTCAGTTCCGTGGTCGACTGCAGCCAGGCCGGGACGATCGCCCGCCGCTTCGCCCCGGCCAGTCGACCGAGGTATCCGGGACCGGGGACGTCCGGCCCGTCGACCAACCGGCGGGCCGACGGGTCGGCCGACCCGTCGCGGTCGGCGTCGGCCGCCGAGTCGGGGGCGGTGCCGGTGGTGGAGTCGGGCGACTCGGTGCGGGCTGAGCGGGCCTTGCCGAGGTCGACGACGTCGGCGCCGAGATCGGCGGCCATGTCGGCTTCGAGTCGGGAGAAGAGTTCGTTCTCGTCGTCGGGGTGCTTCACTGATGGTTCCTTCCAACGTGAAGGGAAAGGCGGGCCCGGCCGGCGCTGTGAGAGGTGGGCGGCCGGGCCCGTGATTCGATGGTCACGCGACCAAGAGGCCTTAACTAACACAAGGTTGTGGTAGCTCTGGCCACGGCTTGGTGCTCTGTTGGGGCGCCTACAGGGTGGTGAGGGCCTCGGTGGGAATCTCGTAGATGTCGGTCACGAAGTCGGCCCCGTCGTACAGCTCGGAGCCGAAGTGGACGTGGGCGATGTGCAGGGCGGTGCCCTCGCGGTCGGTCGTCTCGTAGACGTTCACGATCGCGGTGCTGCGACGGCCGCGGCGGATGAGCCGCCGGGCGGTATCGGTCGAGACGGCCTCGGGGCGCCACCGCAGCGTGCGGGTCTCACCGGTCCGGCGCATCAGGCTGTAGAGAGTGACGGGACGCATGGTCATGCTCCTTGGTGTCGGGGATCAGTCGGCGTGCGGTCGTCGGGGTAGGCGCAGGACACGCACACGCCGAGCGAGGACGGGATGACGTACCCGGCGTCGGTGCGGCAGTTCGGGCAGGTGCGGCGGGCGAGCATCGCGAGGGCGAGTGCGCCCCATTTGCGGGAGGTCATCGCCCGCACGGGCTTGGCCCGGTCGATCCGGTAGAGGTAGGCAACCAGCGGCTCGCGCCGGTAGCGGGGGCGCAGCAGCTGTGCGGCGATGGGCTGGCCTCCGGGGCGGAGGCCCTCGGCGCGGAGTTGGCGGCGGGTGGCCAGGCCTTTGGGGGCGTAGCGCCAGGGGTACGTCGGTATCCCGTACGTCGCGCCGGTCGGGTCGAAGCACTGGGTGAGCGTGACGGCGGTCATCAGGCCGCCGCGCCCGTCGCCGTCGTGTCGGTACGGGCGCCGCGACGGCCGGCGCGGCGCCCCGCCATCGTGGCGAACAGCCGTCCCAGGCCTGCCCGCTTGACACCGGCGCGGGCCTGCTTGGCCGCGTACATGGCTTCGTCCGCGCGGCCGAGCAGCTGAGAGAGGTCCTCGCCGGGGAAGTCCGCGGCCCGCACCCAGCCGAGCGAGACCGTCGTTCGGAGCTCCGGGTGGGCAGGGTCCGCGGGCCGAGCGAGTACGGCGTGGAGTGCGGCGAAGAGGTCCTCGGCCGTGCCGTGCGGGTCGAGGATGACGGCGGCGAACTCATCTCCCCCGAGGCGGCCGGCGACACCGCTGGCGCCGACGTAGTGGGCGAGTCGGTCCGCGGAAGCCTTCAGCAGCAAGTCACCGGCGGCGTGGCCGTACCGGTCGTTGATTTGCTTGAAGTCGTCCACATCGGCGAGGAGGACGACCGCGCGCCCCTTGCGCAGCAGATCGGCCGCGCGGTGGGTGAAGCCGTCGCGGGTGTGCAGGCCGGTGAGCGGGTCGCGGCGGGCGGCGTGGAGTCTGCGCCGGAGCCACAGCACGTGGGCGGACCAGCCGGCTGCGAGGGCGGCGGCGAGAGTGGCGGTCAGGGTGTTCATGCTGCGACCTCCTCGCGGGTGTCGGCCGCAGACTCGTCGGCGTCGGCTTCGATCGGGTTGAGGGGCCGGGCGTCTGCCCGGTCGGCGAGGAGCTGGTCCCGCAGGGTGCGGGAGCTGGCGGCCGAACAGTGCAGGTGCGTGCGGATGGCCTCGGCGTTGATCGCGTTGTCGGGCCATGCCACCGTGGCCTCGCGGGCCTCAGCCAGCAGCTCCTCGGCGGTCCGCGGCACCTTCTTGGCCTTGGAGCGGGCGGGCCGCTTCCGGGGCGCCTTCAGCACCGTGGGCTGTTCTTCCTGTTCGGGTGTCGGCTCCGGCGGCTCCTCGGCTCCCTCGGGAGCGAGTTCGCCGAGCCGCAGAAGCACCCGTTCACGACGCGGGGTCTTCGACCGCCACCGCCACCCGTACTCCTCGCGCAGGTCGGCACGGGCGAGCTGGCGCTCCTTCTCCCGCTCCAGGGCGTCGGCGTACGAGGTGATCTCCCACAGAGTCATCCGCCGCCAAAGCGAGAAGGTCGAGGGGAAGGCGAGCAGCCACCGTGAGGCGCGGATCTTGTCCATCCGGCGGCCCGTGGCGGCCCCGATGCGAACGGCGTAGATGTGGGCGCCGATCTCAGAGAAGACCACCCACAGGAGCGGCATCGTGCCGTGGGCGACCTTGGCCCACAGTCCTTGCCCGGCGGCGATGTTCAGCCCGCATGTGATCAGGGTGAGAACCCAGGGAACGAACCGGACCCAGACCAGGGCCATGTCCATCCTGATCAGCAGCAGGTTGGCCACGGTGAACACCGGGATCGCCGTGTCGATGCCGACCGGCAACATCCACGGTTCACCGAATCCCCAGCGGCCAGCGGCGGCCGAGACCGCGTCGAACGAGGAGATCAAGCCGAGCGCCCCGACCCCGGCGGCCGCGAGGGCGCCGACCCCGGCGAGACCCATCTCCGGGCGGGTGAGCGGCGGCACAGACGGGCGCCCGAGGCCTACGGTCTCGTACGGTTCGACGGTCACGCGGCCCCCTTGAAGGCGGTGGCGCGGCGGCGAGCGGCCGGGCGGCGCGGGCCGACCGGGATGACGTTGAACAGCTCCGGCGCGTAGGCCTCGATCACCTCGGCGGCGACCCGGCTGACGTCATCCGGCAGGTTGGGGTTCTCGGCGAGGATGTCGCGCGCCGCGGCCAGCCGGGCCGCGCGCTCCTCCTCGGTCTCGCCCTCCACCCCGAGCCACAGCTCAACCGGGGTTCCCAGGGCCAGTTCCACGAAGTCGTTGGCACTGACGGCCTCGTGGCCGCCGATGTACGTACGCATGAATGCACTCCTGAATCGGAGGGTCAGGGAGAGCCACGGCGGCGGGCGACCTTGGTGGGGAGTCCCACCGCCGGGCAGAGAAACGTGCTGATGGAGCTCCAGCTCCCCGCACCCCGCCCGTACGAGACGGGCGGGGGAGGCAACCGGCGCGGCCGGCGTGACCGCGGAAGGGTTGGGGTTGCGCTGTACCTCACGCGGAAGACCCGCGTGGCCGCCTACTTGGCCGAGGAGAGGCGGCGTGATCCCCATTCAGTTGTCAAAGAACCGGCGCTTCCTTAGAGCCCTCTCAGGCCCTCCGGGCACACGTCCGTCCAGGTCAGAGCGGCCGTAGCCGTCCCTAGCAGCATGAGATACATGCTTGAACGTGTATCTCACGATGGAGCGCTCGATTGCGGCTGTCAAGTCCTTCGCTGCTTTCGGGCCCTCCTGGGGCGTGACATCAGAGTGGCCCAGACCCCCGGGACGAAGTCACCACGTCCCTGGACGACTTGGGACGTCCTCGATAGCGTTCGGGGAGTCGAGTACGTCCCTGGACGTCCCTGGGAGCTGGGATGGCGAACGAGCGGTTACGGTCGGCGATGCTCACGCACGGCGTCACGGTCGAAGTCATGGCCGAGCACGTCGGCGTGGATCCGAAGACTGTGGAACGGTGGATCACCCAAGGGCGGGCACCGTACCGCCGTCATCGCCTCGCGATAGCCGCTTACCTGCGCGAGGACGAGACCTACCTCTGGCCGAACGGTCTGCCAGAGGGGCAGCGCCAAGACGCCGCCGACGCCGAAGTCCTCAAGGTGTACCCGCACCGCTCC
This sequence comes from Streptomyces sp. NPDC060232, assembly GCF_042726555.1. NCBI lineage: Bacteria > Bacillati > Actinomycetota > Actinomycetes > Kitasatosporales > Streptomycetaceae > Streptomyces > Streptomyces sp. NPDC060232. The sequence continues at coordinate 91,394 of NZ_JBHXAG010000017.1, forward strand.
TACGTCCCGCCCGAGCTCTGGCTCCAACTCTTCGGCCGAGCCGAGCGGGAGATCGGGGTGTTGGTCCACGCCGGCGTGTTCCTCGCCGAGAACCCACGCTGGCCGCAACTGCTCCGCCAGAAGGCGGCAGCCGGTGTCCGTGCCCGCATCCTTCTGGGCGATCCGGACAGCCCGGAGGTTCAACGGCGAGGACAGGAAGAAGAGATCGGCGAGGGAGTGGCCTACAAGGTGCGGGAGGTGATGAAGCTATACCGCCCGCTGTACGGGGTAGCAGGCATTGAGTTCCGCATGCACCGGTCCACGCTTCACAACTCCCTGTACCGCTCGGACGACGAATGGCTGGTGAACACCCAGGTCTACGGCGTGAGCGCGCCCTTGACCCCGGTCTTGCACCTTCGTCGTGTCGCGGGCGCCGAACTGGCCTCGACGTACCAGCAGAGTTTCGAGAAGGTCTGGAGCGAAGCCGTTCCCATCGAGAGGTCCCCATGAGTCGCCGCACCGACTACTTCAACGACCCGGACGCCCCCAAGGCCAACAGCATCGTGCCAGCGGTGACGGCTTTCGTCGTGAACGACAACGGCGAAGTTCTCCTCGAACGGCGCTCCGACAACGGCCGCTGGGGCATGCCCGGAGGAGTTCAGGAGGTCGGCGAGAACATCGCGGGCACGGTCGTGCGCGAGGTCTTGGAAGAGACCGGCATCCACGTTGAAGTGGTCGGGCTGGTGGGCATCTTCACTGACCCCGGCCACGTCATCGCGTTCGCCGACGGCGAGGTTCGACAGGAGTTCTCCCTGTGCTTCCGTGCCCGGCCGGTCCGCGGCGAGATCAAGGTCAGCTCGGAGTCGTTCGCCGTGCGATGGGTGCCTCGGTCGGAGCTGGACGAGCTGGACATCTCCCCGACCACGCGTCGGCGCCTGAATGAAGGCTTCCGAGATGTGTCGATTCCGGTGATCAGCTGAGCCGAGCCGCCAATGCCTCGGCCTGCCGCTCCCGGACCCGGTCCACCCGATTCAGCAGTTCCGGTCGCGCCGCCGACACGGCCCGGAATACGACGTGGTCCGGCCCGTACCGCTCCAGCACCTCGGCGAGCCGTCGGGCCGGGTCGACCAGATCTCCGACTGGACTGCTGGTGAGGTCGCAGTAGGTGATGGCGTCGACCAGCTCAGGCTCTGCCGGCCCGAACTCGGCGAGCGCATCGGCCAAGCCGAGCTCCGAGGCTTCCCACGGCGAGGACGTGTGGAACGCGACGATGCTGCACAACCGCGGGTCGGCTCCGACCACGTCCCGCAGGTACCGGGCGCCGTCAATCATGTGCTGACCGGTGTCCACCGCCTGCTCGGCATACCCGACGTCGTGGGCGATGGCTGCGGCCGCCAACAGCTCAGCGTCGGCACCCAGCGCCGGCGCCAGGGTCAGGGCCTGCGCGTACACCCGCTGCGAGTGAGCCCACCGCCGCGGCAGGTCTTTCGCGAGCAGAGACTCGGTGAGATTGTGAGCCCACTTGGCCAACTGCATGTCCAGCGCCTCCGAGAGAGTCAGAACCAGGAGTTTTAGCTTCGGTGTTCAGGAGGAGGAACAAACGAACCGCCCCACACCGTGCCGAGCCTCAACATGCCCAGCGGTTTCTAGCTCGCGCACCGCTCGGCGCACGGTCCCTCGGGCGACCGCGTACGTCTCGGCGAGCGCCGCCTCACTCGGCAGTCGGGTGCCGGCAGGAAGCTCCCCACGCTGAATCTGCCCCAGCAGATCATTCATGATCCGCTCGTACGGCGCGGGCTCGGCGCTCCCGGCCACCGCCCGCCCCACACCGGCCACGGACTTGATGTCGCCTGCGTCTTCGAGGGCCCGGAGCGCGCGCCGCACGGTCGTACGCGCCACGCCGAACTCCCGCCCGATCTCCGCCTCGGACGGCAACCCGTCGACGTAGTCACCAGCAGCGATCCGCTCGCGCAGCACCTGAGAGATCACCTGATACGTCCCACGTGGGCTGGGGCTCGGCACGCACTCCTCCTTCATCCACGGTCGCAGTCCAGCTTCGCACGCTCCGTCTGGGGGTAGCGATCCCCATCCGTTGCGATGGCGGAAGGTTGTGACGTTGTCCCCGAATACCCCTATAGCGGCGCACTCAGCGGCGGCGCAGTGTCGCGACAGGCCGCAAACCATGGTCCGACCTCATGGCGTCCGGCTTCTACCGAGGTACTTGAACCCGCAGACGCCGCTGTAGCAGTGTGCGTGGCGCATGCACGTCTGCTGATCTGATAGGCGCGGGTAAAATTCCTTGCTAACGATCAGCGCGTGACCATTCTACGCCTGAGGGAAATGACTGATTCTCGTAGCGACCCAGAATCCATTTCGTCTCGCCAATATGCGATCTCGATCGGGCGAGATGTTTCCGTTTCCAGCTCATCCATTCGAACTTCAATTGTTCGCGACCATTCTCGGCTCGTGACGATCAGGACCGCTTTCCCCAGCTCTCGGGGGATGAATGCGGCGCGAACGAGATCTTCTTCGGAGAAATTGCGCATTCCAGCCTTTGTGTAAACCGCGATCACTCCCTCTGGTGTGTCGATCGTCGCGTCCGCCCCAAAATCTCCCGGGCCATCGGTGTGCCTCACCCTGGGTGTGATATCGCGCAAGGCGTGTACGACTTCCCGTTCGTAGAGGTGGGGACTCGCTGAACGGCGTGAGGCGAAATGCCACCTAGCTTTTTGGTCCTCTTCTGCACGATTTTCCAGCGGGACGATCTCGTTCGCTATGGAGTCATTGAGTAGCCTCAATGACTCCTCGATTAGACGTCGCGTGAGGCCAGGGTTGAGTTCATCCAGGCCTATCGCCGTGAAACGACCAGTGCGGAGCACTGATATTTCCTTATGTTGGTCTGCCGGGAACAGGATGGATGTGTCCCACGTGGCGGTGAACGGTGGATCGATTCGAAGGCTATAGAGGTAGATCTCCCACTCTACCCTGACCCAATGCCATAGGGAGTCGCCGATGCTCCTGCACTCAACGGTACCCATTGACTTGAGCCTAGAACCCAAGCGCACGTCTTCAGGTATTTCTTTGGTTGGCCTCATGCCATGCATGGGAGCGAGCCTTCTCCATGCCGCACGCGTCACAGTCGCCAATGACGTGTCGCTCTCAAGGCGATGCTTGAGTGCATCTGCGATTCCGTCTGCCGGGGTCTCTTCCTGGGTGAATTCACGAAGTACTTCTTGAATGCTCGGGAATTGCTTAATGCGGGCAGATTCTGTACCTAGATCCACATTGAGAGGGAAAGGCCATGCCTCTGGCTCGCCGAAGTCTGATGTATTGTTTGTGATGAAGGAGATTCGAGCCTTCGGATGCTGCTTCATATAGTCGAGAATGGAGAACCAGACGGCGACGTCTCGCCCGCCGGACTTATTGGTTTTCTCCATCTTTGCGGGTCTCATGCATGCAGCTTCGCGGAGTACTGCCGCTTTGAGGGCGGATTCGCTAGTTGGGATTGTCGCGAAGACGTCGGCATATTGCTCACGCCAATGGTCGGCGAAGACTTCTTCCTTGAATTCAGGAACTGGTCCTGACAAGTTGGGTTCGAGGTTCGCGAGTTCCTCGTGGCGTTTGAGCATCAATCCGAAAGCGCGTTGGTACTCGTAGAGTTTGTGTGCTGTCAACTCTTCGAGTACGACCCAAGGGACCCTGATGTCCATGCCTGTTTTTCTCAGCATTCGGATCAGGTCGGCTTGACTGCCGTGGGGATCAAGGTCGTGTACGGCGTTTGTGTCAAGGATGATCACATCGTTCACTGCGCCCCCGGCGTCGCGTCCAGTTGAGACTTCTGACCCGCTCGATGGCCGGGCAGGCTGTTCCCTACCGCATGATGTCAAGGTCAGAGTGGGTTCGGGGAGCATCTCTGAGTATTTGCTGGAGCGCTTGTGAGGGTCCCTGTAGAGCAGCCGTGCGCCTGCCTTCCTCGCGCCTGTCAAGGACGTGGCCGGGCGGCTGCTGTCCGGGGCTTGATGCTGCCTCACAGAGTTGATCGGCACGAAGGAGCTTGTTCGGGTGCCTACTGGCAGGCGTCGGGCTGGGCCGTCCGTGGGCCGTCCGTGGGCCGTCCGAGGGTGGCTGAGGGCGACTCGCAACGGCCATGGACGACCCCCTTCCCGCCGGCAACCTGGAGGTCAGCGAGGGGCGACGCATGCCGGGGGAGGGGCGGCTCAGTTCCTCCGCAACAAGAAGCAGGAGTGGGAGGAATACCGCTCGGAGGTCACCGCCTTCGAACTCCGCAAGAACCTCCCGGTGCTGTAACTGACAGGGCACCCGAACTCCGGGCCGGTGGTCGACGACCACCGGCCCGGAGTCGTTCGTGCGTGCGGGGATCGGCGCCCAGGGCAGGCGGCGCGGGCGCGGGGAGGCCGGGCACACACGTCCGCGTCACCTTGGTCTGAACGTGCAGGCAGGATCAGAGCGCGGTACCGCCACACCGCTGCGTAGTCTCCCCGCATGGGCCCCCTAGGGTCTGTATCGAGTTGCGCCGCGGGGCGACTCGATACAGACCCTAGGGGTTACGTGACGCGGTCGGTGGTTTCGTGACGCCCGTACGGTCCGCCGCGGCGCCGCCGTCACCTGGACCGGACCTCTGGTCCTTCCGTCGGGCCCGGTAGGCGCGCGAGCGGCAGCGGGGTGAGCAATGGCGGGGCGGACGCCCACCTGCCCGGCCCGGACCCGCGGCGGGCACGGGCATCGCCCCGCCACAGCCGGGGCACCCGGGGCCGACTGCGAGCCCACCGGCGACGGGCGCGGCCTGCGCGGGCGCGGCCTGCGCGGGTGCGGCGGCGTCGGCCTGGGCGGGGCGGTCCGGGTGGTCGGTCAGGCCCTGGCGTTCGGCGATGACCCCCGCCTGGAAGCGGCTGTGCGCGCCGAGCCCCTCCAGTAGCTCGGAGACATGGCGGCGGCAGGTGCGCAGGGAGATGCCCAGGCGGCGCGCGATGGATTCGTCCTTGAGCCCCTTGGCGAGCAGTACGAGGATGCTCTGCTTCATCGTCTTGGACACGTCGTGCGCGGCCTGCGGCCCCGTCGCGAACGGCGCGGCGTTCTCCCAGTCCCGCTCGAAGACGTCCAGCAGATAGGCCAGCAGATCCGGTTCCCGGATCAGCAGCGCACCGCCCGACCTGGCCGGTAAAAGGGCCAGCGCCCCGTCCACCACGATCATCTGCGGCAGCACCTCTGGCAGCGTCCGGATCTCGGCACCCGCCCCGATGAGCTGCTCCGCGTGCAGCCGCGTGGGTTTGTCGAACCGCGTCGCGTGCTGGTAGAGGCTCCGCATCCGGATGCCGCGCCCGAGCAGGGCCAAGTCGCGCGGCAGCGCCTCCCGCAGCGCCGCGGGCGGGAACGAGCCGCCGTGCTTGGAGACCAGCACCTCGCTGCGGCAGGAGTCGATCACGTCCGACAGCAGCGAGCGCACCGCCAGCTTGTCCGGCAGGTGGTCGATGGTCCCCTGGGGGAAGACGTGCTGGCGGGCCTGGAGGTAGAGCGGCGTCAGCGCAGCCAGTCCGTCGCGCTGCAGCTGGATGCGCCGACGCTGTTCCCGCAGGGCCTCCTCCTGCGTGCGCAGGGCGGTGTCGCGGTCCGACAGCAGTTGCGCGCTGGCGGCCTGGGGGCTCACCGGCTGCCAGCCGGCCGGCTCCTGCGCCCCGTCGGCGGCGGGGAGTTCCGTGAGGAGGCAGGAGTCGGTGAGTGACCGTACGGCGGCCGAACAGGCCTGCCGGCTCATTCCGGTGTCGGCGGCGGCCTGCGCGAGCGTCGCCGGGGTGAGGCGTTCGTGGACGACCGTCCACCGGTAGAGCAGGACGGCCGGGCTGTCGAGGCCGGGCACTTGGGCCCTCGTGCCGGGTCCGCTTTCCGTCTCCATCGCATGCCTCCTAAACGTGCCTGGCAGGATCATGATCCCTCTTCGTGGATGCATGTGCCATCCACCCACTGGCAGGGTGGTGGCCACGGCAGGGACGGGCTTCCCGACCAGGAGCACCGCCCGCCGTGGCCGGACTGTCGCCGAAACGAGGGGAATCGACGCCATGCGCGCAATCGTGGTGCGGACACTGTTCGCGGTCGTACTGAGCACGGGGATCGTGTGGGGCGCCGCCGCCGCGGCCACCGCCGATGTGCGCCGGACGACGGTCGACGACCCGTCCGGCGGCGGGCACGGCAACAAGCAGTGCCTCGTGACGACGGCGTGGGGCGACTCCTGGTGCCCTCGCAAGCCGCTCGACTGAGCCGCCCGGGAGACCGGGTGCGGGGGCAGCGGACTCCATCCGCTGTCGGTTGGGTGGTTGTGGGCCCGACCCGGTCGCCAGAGGGGCGCGTCGAAGGACGCGTCCGGTTTCCCGTGGGCCGCCGTACGCGGCCCACGGCTCGGATCAACCAACGGAAAGGTGTTCCCCGTGCGCTTCGCCATGCCCCGAACCACCCCCCGCAGAATGGCCGCCAGTCTCTGTGCCGCCGCCGCCCTCGCGGCCGTCTCCTCCGGCGCCGCGAGCGCCGAGGAGTACCGGATCTACGGCGGCTCGTACGCGAGCTACGCCCAGTGCAACCAGGCCGGTTCGCTCACCGTGGGCCTCGGCCTGTACAGCCGCTACGAGTGCAACCCCAACGACAGCTCCAGCCGCTACCTCCTCTGGTACGTCGACTGACGGACCGCCCGCCCGGCCCCCGCCTCCTCACACCACCCACCCCTTCACGCCCCTCACACCGAAGGATGTCTTGTCGTGTTTATGTCTAGAAGCGCCCGTGTCCGGTGGACCGCCTCGGCCGCCCTCCTGGCCGCTCTGGCCGGCGGCGCCACCGCACTCGCACCCGCCGCCCAGGCCGCCCCCGCCCCCGGCGGCGCCTCCGCCCAGTCCGCCGAGCGCAGCACCAGCGTCATCTTCGCCAACAGCACGGGCCGCCAGCTGCTGCGCACCGGCTCAGGTCTGGACCACGGGTGTTGGTCCCGGGACGGTCTGCCGCCGGACGCCATCGCCAAGACCGTCTCCGCCTCCTGGAGCAGCGAGTCCTGCGGGTTCGCCACCGGCACCGAGGGCCACGTCACCTACAACATCGCCGGTACGGCCAAGGACGTGACCATCCGCTGGAACAACCCCTACGCGGGCAGCAACTCCTACAGCTGCGACGCTCCCGAGGGCTATGACTGCAGCCGCTCGGGCGGCGGCGGGAACAACGCCACCGTCAACTTCGCCCTGACGGCGAAGTCCACCGCCCGGGTCGCGGCCCTCTCACAGGCCGGATCCCTCGCGGTCACCCCCGTGCGCAGTGTCCGCGTGACGGTCGTGAACCAGTCCGGCGCCCTGCTGGCCCGGACCGGTGCGGGCCTGGACCACGGCATCTGGAGCGGCGACAACCTGCCTCCTTCGGTCATGAACAACGGTGCGACGGCGCGCTGGCAGAGCGAGTCCGACGGCTTCGCCACCGGGACGGAGGGCTCGGCCGAGTACCAGATGTCCGGCGGCGGCAAGGTCGTCTTCCGCTGGAACAACCCCTTCGCCGGCGGCAACTCCTACGACTGCCAGGTGCCCGCGGGCCACTCCTGCGCCCGGGCAGGCGGCGGCGGCAAGAACGCCCACGTCGTCTTCACGGTCAGCTGACCGACCGACCAGACCGACCGTCCGCCCCGCACGTCACCGGCATCCACCAGAATGAGGTACACCCCGATGCGCAAGCCCCTCGTCGCGGCACTCCTGTGCCTGCCACTGCTGGCCGTGGCCGCTCCCGCGGCCCAGGCCGCCGACCACCGGCCCGAGGCCGCCCCCGTCTCCGCCCTCCAGGTCCCTGTGCGCACGATCAGCTGGGACCTGACCTCCACCCATGCCAACACCCTGCGTGCCCGCCACTCGGACTTCATCAGGTCGCTGCGCAACACCGGCTCCATGGTGGGCGGCTCCGGTTCGAGCGCGGTCTGGGAGACCAGCCGCGGCAACGAGGTCATCGCGGTCAACGTCGCCTACATGTGGCCGGAGAGCGGAGAGAACGTCAGGCGGACGGTCACGCTCTACCTCACCGCCAGCGACCTTTACCTGCGCGGCTTCTCCACCGGCAACGCCGGCAACGTCGTCCAGTTCAGCCAGGTCGGGGAGCAGCAACCCTTCGACCTCGGCCACGCCCTCGGCCGCAACGCCATCGTGCTGCCCTACAGCGGGCGCTACGGCGGCAACCACAGCCTGGACCACGGCTCGACCGAGAGCAGGCAACTGTGGCTCACCCCGAACGGGGTATGGGGCAACATGAACGTCCTGTGGGAGTTCGCCCGCGAAGGCGGCAACGCGAACGCGATCCGCGACGACCTGGTCGCCGCCATTGCCCTGACCTCCGAGTCGGCCCGCTTCCGCAACATCGAGAGCACGGTGCGCCAGGCCCTCGGCGGCGGCGCCTCCCTGACCGCCCAGCAAGCCGCCGAGGAGAACGACTGGGGGCGGGGCTCCCGGTGGATCTACCAGGAGCGCAACGGCTCTCGTCCGACGCCGACCGACATCGGCGGCGCCACCGTCACCACCTACGCCGAGGCGACGCACTACATCGCCATGCTGCGCAGCGACCAGAGGTAGCGGCGGGCGGCGCACCGTCCCGTACGGACCCGTACGGGACGGTGTCGTGCGGACGACTCGGCGGGGCGGGCGGTGGTCGGTATCGTGCTCGACCGGCTGCCCGTGGCCCTGCACCCCCGGCCCTAGGGGCGCACAACGGGGGGCGTGCAGGGGGCGCGAGTTGTAGAAACGATACAGCCGCGGCATTGGAGTGAACTGCCGTTCCCGGCGGTGCCCCCAGGCGTTGGACCGGCCGACGCGCACATCGACCAGCGCGTCGTCGTTCCACAGATCCTTAGGGGAGTCATGCGTATTCGTTCTGCTGTCACCGCGTCCGTCCTGGCCGCGGGCATCCTGCTGGGCGGGGCCGGTGCCGCTCTGGCCAACGACGGGGTCGACATCGACTACTTCTCCGGCGGTCGCGCGGGCTTCTCGTCGAACTGCTCCTCGCTCGCCGCGGTGCCCGCCACCAAGCCGGCGTTCACGGGCCCGATCTACACCTCCACCTGCCTCAAGGACGGCGAGCGGGAGTGGGCGAAGGGCAGCCACCTGGGTGCCTGATCCGGCGGCCCGCGCCCGGGGGCGGACCGACGGCGACGTCGGCCGCCCCCGCGGCGTTCCCGGACCACTTGGGGAGAGTTTTGCCCGACAAGCCGCATGTGATCGGCCCGGCGTGTACAGGCGGACTGTCGGAATCCCCCACCCCGAAGCCCGGAGGACCCGTGCATGGCCGTACACGCCGTCAGACCGCTCACCCGGGCGATCCCCGCCCCCGAACGCGTCTGGTACGCCTCCTACGGCTCCAACATGCACATGGACCGCCTCGCCGCCTACATCGCCGGCGGCATCCCGCCGGGGGCGACACACGCCCACCCGGGCTGTCGCGACCGGCGCGCGCCCGAGCGCTCGGTCCCGGTCGAGCTCGACGGCCGCCTGTACTTCGCCACCGAGTCCCTGGTGTGGACCGGCGGACGGGGCTACTACGACCCCAGCGCCCCCGGCCGGATCCGCGTGCGGGCACACCTGGTGACCACCGGCCAGCTGTCCGACATCGCCGCGCAGGAGATGGCCCGGGAACCGGGCGCGGACCTCGACCTCACGACCGTCCTGCGGGACGGCCGCCACGCCCTCGGCCCCGGCCGGTACGAGACCCTCGTCTGCCCGGGCACGATCGACCAGATCCCCGTGGTGACCTTCACCGCGCCGTGGACCCTCGGGGACGTCGAGCTGCGCACGCCGTCCGCCGCGTATCTGCGCCACCTGGCCGCCGGCCTCCTGGATTCCGGCCCCTGGACGGCACAGGACACCGCCGCGTACCTGTCTGCTTGCCCCGGCGCCGCCGGCACCTGGACCCCCGACCGGATCCACACCCTCCTGACGGCCGCGCCCTGACGCCCGGGCCGGGACCTGACGCCCGGGCCGGGACCTGATGCCCGGGCCGCGCCCTGACGCCCAAGCCGGATCCGAAGACACGGCCTGGGCGTCAGCGGACCGCCCGGTGCCACGTGGGGCGGGTGGGGGTGGCGGGGGTCGTGGTGGTGTGGAGTTCGGCGTCCAGGCCGAGGACCGTCGTGGTGGCCGTGCCGTCGGGTTCCTCCACCGCCGCCGGGGCGCCCGCGAAGAGCATGCCGGATTCCGCCCAGGCCGGCGGGCCGCCCAGGCCCGAGGTGCTGACCGTGCCGCTGTCCGCGCGGCCCGCCACGTGGCGGCCCGCCGCGCCGACCGCGCCGTAGCCGGCCCGGCCGCCCGCCTCCGTCACGGCGGAGACCCGGGGCCTGGTCGCGGGCACCGCCGTGACCACGGCGGTGCGCACCACCCCCGAGTCGGGCCGCCGGAAGTACAGGCGGACGCCCGCGCCGTCCGGGGACGCCGTCAGCGGGATCGTCGTGGCCGGCAGGCCCGTCGGCGAGGGTCCGCGCAGGGGGCCGTCCGCGTCGGCCTGGGTCCAGGCCAGCACCGATGTCGTGGTCGTCGCGTACACGTGGCGACGCCCGGCGGAGTCGACCGCCGTGACCGGGTCGCTCTGCAGGTCCTCGCCTCCCAGCCGCTGCCAGGGCGAGAAGCCGCCGTCCGGCTGCTGGACGGCGGCGCGCAGCGTGCGGCGGGAGTCGCGGAGGTAGACGGTGAGCAGGCCCCGTCCGTCCACGCCGGCCGCGGGCGCGCTGATCGCCGAGGTGCCGTCGTCGTCGCCCTTCTCGGGGGTGCCGAGCGACTGCCACGGGCCGAACGCCCCGTCGGGCGCGCCCTGGACGGCGTACACGACCTCGCGCCGGTAGTCCGAGGGGGCGGGGCCGAGGACGGTGCGGGTGGCGAGGACGGCGACGCGGCCGTCGGGCAGCCGGGCGGCGGTCGCGCCCGGGTCGATGCCCGTGCCCGCGAGGAAGACCGGTCGCTCCCAGTCGCCGGCGGCGTCCCGCGTCCAGTACGCCATGCGGCCGTCCAGCACCGTGAACGCCCAGAGGCGGCCGGGCGTCCCCTCCGTCAGCCAGGAGGCGTTGTCGGCGCGGGTGTAGCGCAGCGACTGGGCCCAGTTGCGCCCGGTCGGGTTGCCCGCGACCTTGCGGTCGCCGCAGCCCGAGGGGCTGCCGCAGTGGTCCTGGCGGTCCTGCCAGGCGTAGGTCCGCAGGTAGCCGGTCTTCGTCTCGGCGGTCTGCGGGTCCAGCGAGTGCGGGAGCGTGCTGTTGTGGTAGCCGAGGTAGCTCTGCACCGAGAAGTGCGGGCGCCGCTGCACCTGTTGGGCGTAGGCGGCGGTGGCGGCCTGCACGAAGCGGGCGCCGTACATGTGGTCCTGGTGGTCGGTGTAGCGGCCCTTCTCGCCGTACCGGCCGGGCGTCGGGTCCTGCATCCGTATCGTCGTGGGCCGGTACTGCTCCAGGACCCCGGCCATCGCCTGTATCAGCTGGTCCTTCGTGTACGAGAAGCCCTGCCTGACCGGGGTCCCGGCGGTCAGCTGGGACTCCAGCGCGGGTATCCGGCCGTTCCACAGGCCGCGCAGGCTCTCGGGGGTGTCCTCGCCGGTGCTGCGGGCCTCGCGGAGCATCAGCCACACCAGGTTGACCTGCGGCTCGGCTATGAGGACGTCGACCTCGGCGCGGCCTCCGCCGGCGGTGGGCACGACCGTACGCCGCCATGCGCTGGTGCGGTCGCCGGTGGCCATCTGGGCGTAGGCGGAGCGGATGCCGTTCTGCCGTGCCTCCGCGTAGTGGGCGCGGTCGGCGGGCTGTGCGGGGTCCTCGGCGGCACCGCCGTGCGCCTCGTTGCGGCCGTCGGACTCGCCCGACGTGAGGTAGGCGGTGGTGACCTGGGTGCCGGAGGCCAGCGAGCGGCTGAGGTCGGGGTTCATGAAGAACAGGTCGTCGTCGGGGTGCGCGACGACCTGGACGACCGACCCGGAGGTGACGCTCGCGGGCTGGACGGCGGTCGGGTTCTTCTCCTGGGCGGCCCCGGCGGAGGTCTGCTGGCCGGAGGCCACGGAGAGGATGGAGAGTACGCCGGTGGTGCCGGCTGTCAGCACGGTGAGCAGGGCCGCGAAGCGGCGACGGGTCACGGGCATCGGGCACGCCTTGGGTTCGTTCCGGGCAGGAGGAATCGCTGAGCAGTCAGAGAGAGGCCGAATCGGTCAACTTGGTTCACCGAAGCGGCTGATGGCTGCTGCCTTCCGGAGAAGACCGGGTAAGTGCCGCCAAAGTGGAGGCAACTCGTCCGGCCCGGGCGTGCCGAGGGTGCCGGCTGTTATGGGGCCGCCCGGTGTGACGGGTGCTGCGGGTGCTGCGCGCCGCCTGGTGTGGCGGGTGCTGCTGGGCCGCCCGGGGGCGGCGGGTGCAGGGGGTCGCGGACGTCGCGTGGCGCTCGCGCTACGGAGCCGCGTTGCGCGGGCCCACCGGCTGCCACGGCGCCAGGTACGCGTCCGGGGCGTCCGTCGACGAGGTCACGTACAGGCGGGCGTCGAGCCCCACCACCGCCAGGCTGACCATGTTCTTCCCGGTCATCGTCGACGAGGGTGCGCCGACGAACATCAGCGGCGACCGCCCCCACGGCCGTCCCGGCCCGACCTCGGCGCCCAGCTGCCCGCCGGCCGTGCGGCCCGCCAGCACGTGCCCGCTCGCCGTCACCGAGCCGAAGCCGTTCAGCCCGCCGAGGTCGGTCATGTGGTTGACCCTCAGCCCGCCGTCGGCGGTCATCAGGGCCGTACGGACGTTGCCCGAGCCGGGCTTGCGGAACCACAGCCGTACCCCGCCCTCACGGCCCTCCGCCGTCAGCGGGAGCGTGGTGTCGGGCAGCCCGGTGGCCGTGACCCGGCCCAGCGGGGCGCCCGGCTTCGGCTGCGCCCAGCCGACGACCGTCCTCGACGTCGCGGACAGCACCACGCGCCGCCCCGAGCCGTCGGTCGCGGTGACCGGGGCGCCGTGCAGGTCCTCGCCGCCGTGCTTCTCCCAGGGGCCCCAGCCGCCGTCGGCCTGCTGCACCCGGCCGCGCAGGCTGGACGCGCCGTCGCGGACGTACGCCGCCAGCTGCCCGGCGCCGTCGACCGAGACGGCCGGTGCGCTGATGTCGGAGGTCCACGCCTCGTCGGCGGGCTCGGGGGTGCCGAGCGAATGCCACTCCCCGAACCCGTCCGCCCCGGGAGTCTTTTGGACCGTGTAGACGACCTCGCGCCTGTAGTCGGCGGGCCGCGCCCCGAAGGAGGTACGGGTGCCGAAGACGGCGATGCGGCCGTCCTTCAGCGTCACGGCGGAGGCGCCGGGGTCCATGCCCGTGCCGGGCAGCAGGTCCGGGCCCCGCCAGGGGCCGACGGGGCCGGGCCGGTGCCAGACGGCGACCTGGCCGTCGAGCACCTTGAAGGCCCACAGGCCGTGGTCCTTGTCGGAGGTCAGCCAGTTGGTGCCGGTGCCGCGGGCGTAGTTGATGGAGTCCGTCCAGCGGTTGCCCGCCGGGTGGTCGGAGACCTTGAGGTCACCGCAGCCGGCGGGGCTGCCGCAGTGGTTCTGCCGGTCGAGCCAGGCGTAGGTGTCGAGGCTGTCGAGCTTCTCCTTCGCCTCCTGCGGGTCCAGTGCGCTGGGGAGGGAGCTGTTGAAGTAGCCGACGTAGTTCTGCACGGCGAAGTGCGGGCGGTCCTTGACGTCCTTCGCGTAGACGGCCGTGGCCATCTGGACGAAGCGCGCGCCGTAGATGTGGTCCTGGTGGTCGGCGTACTGCCGGGTGTCCGGGTACCGGCCGGGGGTCGGGTCCTGGAAGCGGACGGTGGTCGGCGTGTACTGCTCCAGGACGCCGACGAGGGTCTGGACGACCTGGTCCTTCGAGTACGCGAAGCGCTGCGTGACCGGGGTGCCGGAGGAGAGCATCGACTCCAGCCGGGCGACCTTGCCGTCCCAGAGGCCGTGCAGGCTGTCGGGCACGTCGGCATAGCCGTGGCCGGCCTCGCGCAGCTGCAGCCAGACCAGGTTGACCCGGGGGTTCGCGACGAGGACGTCGACCTCGGCGTGGCCGCCGCCCTTCGTCGGGACGACGGTGCGGTTCCAGGCGCTGCTGCGGTCGCCGGTGGCCATCTTGGCGTAGGCGGCGCGGATGCCGTTCTGGCGGGCCTCGGCGTAGGCGGGCTTGTCGGGTGCGGTGCCCGCTCCCTTGGAGGGGGTGGCGTTGACACCGTCGGCTTCGCCCGCGGTGAGGTAGACGGAGGTGACGGGGTGGCCGGCGGATATGGAGTAACGCAGGTCCGGATTCATGAAGTACAGGTCGTCGTCGGGGTGCGCGATGATCTGGACCACGCGGCCGGGGTCGGGTACGGCGCCGGCGGCCACGGGCGCGGGGTCCGGGCCGGCCGGGGCCGCGGGGGAGCCGTCCAGGCCGTCGACGGCTGCGCCGGCCCGGAGTACGAGCATCCCGGCGGCGGCGACGGCCGCGCAGAGGGCGACGCCCTTGACGAGACCGGCCCACCGGTGGCCCCGCTCCACCTCCGACCCACCACCGCCCCGACGCCGCCGCGCCCGCGGCACGCCCCCGGCTGCGCGTGCGCCGTCCGACCCCTGCGGCGCGGCTGCGCCTGACTGCTGCGCCTGTTGCGCCTGTGGTGGCACGAAGGGCGCGTGCTGCTCGGGGAGTTGACGCGGTGGGCCGCCCCCGTCGGCCCAGCCGCTCCAGCCGGGCTGCGGGGCATGGCGAAACTCACCTACGGGCTCGGGGTGTTGGTGCTGGTGGGGTAGGTGGGTCTGGTGGTACTGCTGGGGCTCCCGGTTCCCTGCGTACTGCCCGTACGGCTCGTACCCCCCGTACTCCCCGTACTGGTACGTCGGATCAGGGGCCGGGCCCGGCGCTCCGCCCGCCGTGGGGCCGGGGCGGGGGTGTCCGTCGGACATGGGGCTCCTCGTGGCCGGTCGGCGGGGAGCGAGCCCCATCACACGATAAGTATTCAGATAATCCGATAATCCATGCCATGGTACGTCCCGGTGAGTCGAACGCTTGCTCTGACCAGTGCTGCGGCCGGGAAGGTTTGCCAGGTCTCGGCGTCCGGTGCGGTGCATCGCACAGCGGAGGCCCACGGCTCGTACCGGCCGTACGTACGTGGTCCGACCCAGCGGCGAGGTGCCGAGCCGGGCGCCGTGGCCCGGTGAACCTTCGCGGTGACAGCACTAGGCTCGACCCAGGCAGGTCAGGGCAGTGCAACGCAGAGCCCAGGCAGTGGCAGAGACGACCGCGGGAGGCGGCGGGATGACGATCCCGGGACGCAGGAGCAGCACTTTCATCCGGCTGCTCCGCAGCGGTTTCACCGACCCCTCCGCAGCCGCCCGGCTGCTCGACTCCGACGCGCTCGCCGCCGTCCGCGCCGATCCCGTGCTGCTCGACGCCCTCGGGGCGACCGCCGATCCCGACCTGGCCCTGCGCGGGCTGGTCCGGCTCGCCGAGGCGCAGCCCCCCGGCGAGCTCCCCGGGCTCCTCGACACCCTCGTCAGCGCCAAACCCCTCCGCGACCGCCTCCTCGGCGTACTCGGCGCCTCCGAGGCCCTCGGCGACCACCTCGCCCGCCACCCCCGCGACTGGATCGGCCTCGTCACGTACGAGGCCGCCGACCTGCACCCCGGACTTCCCGAGTTCGAACGCGGCCTCGCGGACGCCCACGACCCCGTCGCCCTGCGCGTCTCCTACCGCCGCTGCCTGCTCTCCATCGCGGCCCGCGACGTCTGCGGCACCATCGACGTCGCCCAGACCGCCGCCGAGCTCGCCGACCTCGCCACCGCCACCCTCCGCGCCGCCCTGCGGATCGCCACCGCCGCCGCCCCCGAGGACGCCGCGCTCTGCCGCCTCGCCGTCATCGCGATGGGCAAGTGCGGCGGCAACGAGCTCAACTACGTCTCCGACGTCGACGTGATCTTCGTCGGGGAGGCCGCCTACGGCCCGAACGGCCCGAACGGCACGACCGGCACGGACGAGGCCAAGGCCCTCCAGGCCGCGACCCGCCTCGCCTCGCACCTGATGCGGATCTGCTCCGAGACCACCGTCGAGGGCACCATCTGGCCCGTCGACGCCAACCTCCGCCCCGAGGGCCGCAACGGACCCCTCGTCCGCACCCTCGCCTCCCACCTGGCCTACTACCAGCGCTGGGCCAAGACCTGGGAGTTCCAGGCCCTCCTCAAGGCCCGCGCCGTCGCCGGCGACGCAGCCCTGGGCACCGACTACATCGACGCCATAACGCCCCTGGTCTGGCAGGCGGCCGAACGCGAGAACTTCGTCCCCGACGTCCAGAAGATGCGCCGCCGCGTCGTCGACAACATCCCCGCCGCGCAGGTCGACCGCGAACTCAAGCTCGGCCCCGGCGGCCTGCGCGACGTCGAGTTCGCCGTCCAGCTCCTCCAGCTCGTCCACGGCCGCAGCGACGCCACCCTGCACTCGGGCACCACCCTCGACGCCCTCCACGCCCTCGCCGCCGGCGGCTATGTCGGCCGCGCCGACGCCTCCCAGCTGCACGACGCGTACCGCTTCCTGCGCGCCATGGAGCACCGCATCCAGCTCTACCGGCTGCGCCGCACCCACCTCGTCCCCGAGGACGAGAACGACCTGCGGCGCCTGGGCCGCTCCATGGGCCTGCGCACCGAACCCGTCGCCGAGCTCAACAAGGCCTGGCGCCGGCACGCCTCCGTGGTGCGCCGCCTCCACGAGAAGCTCTTCTACCGGCCGCTCCTCGACGCCGTCGCCCAGCTCGCCCCCGGCGAGACCCGGCTCTCCCCGCGCGCCGCCGGCCAGCGCCTCGAAGCCCTCGGCTACGCCGACCCGGCCTCCGCCCTGCGCCACCTCGAAGCCCTCGCCTCCGGTGTCACCCGCAAGGCCGCCATCCAGCGCACCCTGCTGCCGGTGATGCTCGGCTGGTTCGCCGACTCCGCCGACCCGGACGCCGGTCTGCTGAACTTCCGCAAGGTCTCCGACGCCCTCGGCAAGACCCCCTGGTACCTGCGCCTGCTGCGCGACGAGGGCGCCGCCGCCGAGAACCTCGCCCGCGTACTGTCCGCCGGCCGCCTCGCCCCCGACCTGCTGATGCGGGCCCCCGAGGCGGTGGCCCTGCTCGGCGACCCCGAAGGCCTGGCGCCCCGTACGCACGAGGCCCTGGTCCAGGAGGTCCTGGCTGCCGTCGGCCGCGCCGAGAACCCGGAGACCGCCGTCGCCGCCGCCCGCGGGGTGCGCCGCCGCGAGCTGTTCCGCACCGCCGCGGCCGACATCATCGGCTCCTACGGTACGGAGGACAGCCCGGCCGAGGAGGACCACGGAGCCCTGGTCGACCGGGTCGGCGGGGCCGTCTCCGACCTCACCGCGGCGACCATCGCGGGCGCCCTGCGCGCCGCCGTGCAGTCGCACTTCGGCGACACCCTGCCCACCCGCTTCGCTGTCATCGGCGTCGGCCGCTTCGGCGGCCACGAACTCGGCTACGGATCCGACGCCGACGTCCTCTTCGTCCACGAACCCCGTGAGGGCGTCGACGAACAGGAGGCCGCCAAGGCCGCCCAGACGGTCATCGCCGAGATGCGCAGGCTGCTCCAGCTGCCCACTGCGGACCCGCCGCTGCTCATCGACGCCGACCTGCGCCCGGAGGGCCGCTCCGGCCCGCTGGCGCGCACCCTGGGCTCCTACGCCGCCTACTACCGGCGCTGGTCGCTGACCTGGGAGAGCCAGGCGCTGTTGCGGGCCGAGCCCGTGGCGGGCGAGGAGGAGTTGGGCCGCCGATTCATCGAGCTGATCGACCCGCTGCGCTACCCGGCCGAGGGCCTCGGCGAGGGCGCGGTACGCGAGATCCGCCGGCTGAAGGCCCGTATGGAGTCGGAGCGGATGCCGCGGGGCGCCGACCCGACCCTGCACACCAAGCTGGGCCGCGGCGGTCTCAGCGACGTCGAGTGGACCGTGCAGCTGATGCAGATGCGGCACGCCTGGGCCGAACCGGGCCTGCGGACCACCCGTACCCGCGAGGCCCTCGCGGCCGCCCACGCGGCCGGGCTGATCCCGACCGACGAGGCGCAGACCCTGGACGAGGCCTGGGTACTGGCGACCAGGGTCCGCAACGCCGTGATGCTGGTGCGGGGCCGCGCCGGGGACACCTTCCCGTCCGAGGCCCGCGAACTGGCGGCGGTGGGCCGCTACCTCGGTTACGCCGAAGGCACGGTCGGCGAGCTGCTCGACGACTACCGCCGCATCACGCGCCGCGCCCGCGCGGTGGTCGAGGAACTGTTCTACGGAGGCTGACCGGCCCCGGCCCCCGGCCCCCGGCGCTGGGGTGCCGGGAGCCGGGGGCCGGGGTGGGGCGGCGGGTGTCAGCGGGCCGTGCCGAAGTTCTGGGTCCAGTAGTGGTTCGGCTGGGCGAGGCCGATGCCGATCTCCTTGAAGGAGCAGTTCAGGATGTTCTCGCGGTGGCCGGGGCTGTTCATCCAGCCCTCCATGACCTTCTCGGGCGTGCTGTAGCCGTAGGCGACGTTCTCGCCGTACGTGCTCCACGCGTAGCCGGCGCGGGTGATGCGCGCGCCCGGGTCGGAGCCGTCGGAGCCCGTGTGGGACATGTTGCTGTGGGCGGCCATGTCCGCGCTGTGGTCCTGCGCGGCCTTGGTGAGCTTCGCGTTCAGGGTGACGGCCTGGCATCCGGCGGCGGCGCGCTCCTGGTTGACCAGGGCGAGGACGGCGGCGACGGAGCCGGAGGCGGCGGTCGGAGCCGGTGCGGGCGCGGTCTGCGGAGGCTGGGGCGCCTGCGGCTTCCTGGTGACCGGCGGCTTCGCGGGCTGCGGCTTGGCCTGCGGCGGCTGCGCCTGCGAGGGCTGGGCGGCGGGCTGGGAGGCTTCCGGGGCCGGCTGCTCGGGCGCCGGGGTGCTGCTCGGCGTCGTCGGGACCTCCACCGGGACCGCCGTGTTCGGATCGGCCGTGGGGACGTACTGCCACGGGCGCTGCGCCTGGTGGCTCACGGTGCGGGTCCGGCCGGAGTCGTCGCCGCCCGTGTCGAAGCAGGCCATGGCGGCCGTGGGAACGCCCACGATTCCCAGCGTGCTGAGGCCGATGATTATCTTCCGGTGCTGCTTCTTCTTCCGATGCTTCTGCATGCGTAACCTCATTCGGTGATCGCGAAGCTTCCGGCGCCGGAACTGCGGGACGCCGGAATGGTCGACATTCTTAGAAGCCCGCCATTGGCCTGGCAAGTTTCCGTTTCGCGCTCACACAGGGGATTCGGCACGCGGCTTGAAACGGGCCGGTGATCGTGCATGGTCACGATCTGGTCACCGGCACAACCATGTGATGTGTCTTCAGGAGCGGCCGTGACCAGGGAAGTAGGGGGAAGGTAAGGCGGTAGCTGCGATTCCGTTCCCGTAGGAGAGGGGAATGTCGAATCCAAAACGGACAAATATCGAAATGTCGATGGGGTGGCACGCCCGGGAGGCCCTCCGGCGCCGAGGTTCCCGCCGTGACGCATGTCACGCAACCGGGTCCCGGATCGCGGCGTCGAGACTCGCGCCGCGACGGATGTGGCCGCTGGTGCGGCGATAGGGCACGGAGCGAGGGCCGGCGAGAACCTGCCCGCATTCTCGGCGGCCCATTCGGAGGAATTGCCGAGGGAGGAAAGAGATCGGGACGGCGGGCGGTCGTGATCGTCCGCGCAATTCCTTCCTGGCAGCCCCGATGCGTTCGTGTTCGTGCCTACAGGTGGTTGCAGGTGCCGGGCCGTTCCGGCCGCGGTACGGGTACCGCGTGACGGAGACGGATAAGAAGGACAAGGCCGGCGACGACGGTGCGGGCGGGCGTCCGAGGCGGGGGAGCGCCGCGACCGCCGCGCTCGTGGGAGCGCTGATCGGCGCCCTGGCCGGTCTGACGGGAAGCACGCTCGCCTACTTCGAGGCGAAGGACACCCGCCGGGGGGAAGCCCATGCCCGCCGTTCGGACATCCGCCGGGCCGCCTACGTGATACTCGCGGGGGCCGTCAACAAGTACGTGCAGCAGTCCACCCGGCTGCTGAGCGTCAGCCTCGATCTTCGAGGCGTCCTCGGCGAAGGTGGTGTCACGGACGAAGTGGAGCCGGTTATCGATGGTCCACTGTGACCTGGCGAGTTGGCCGAGCTGCTGGGGCGAGGCCTGTTGCGAGGTCAGGTCCGTGATCGCGTACACGGTCTGGCGGCTGACGTTGCCGGTCTTGAGGTCCGTGCGGTGGCGCAGGATGCGTACGGCCTGGGCGGCGTGGGGGAAGTCGAGGCCGAGACCGGTGACGGTGAGGGCTCTGGTCGCGCGGGTCTCCCGGCGGCCGTGGCCGATCTCGCGGTCGTAGCGGCGGCGGTGACGTCCTGCCACGGCAGTGACCGCAGTCGGCGGTGCAGTTCGGGCTGGTTGGCTTTGACCACCAGCAGGTAGCCTCGCCGTTTCACTTGGGTACGGCTGACTGTGGAGTCGGAAACGCGAAAGTGCCTTCCTGACCTGGGACGATGAACCTTGCTGAGGGGTCGGTCCAGGCGGAAGGCACTTTCTACGTGCAGGGTATCGGGTTGCGTCCCAGGGTCCATGTCAGTCCCGATGGTTCGGGGGTGGTCGGTCATTCCGGGGCACGGTTGCTGGCGGATCTCGCCGATGCCACCGGACTGACCGCCGCGCTCAGGCCGCTCCGGCCTCGCGGGACCGGCCATGATCCGGGCCGGGTCGCCACCGACCTGGCGGTGATGCTCGCCGATGGCGGCGAGGCGATCGCGGATCTGGCCGTGCTGCGGGACCAGGCAGGGGTGTTCGGCCCGGTCGCCTCCACGCCCACGGCTTGGCGGCTGCTCGCCGACATCGACGAGGCTGCACTCGCTTCGCTGCGAGCGGCCCGCGCTTCAGTCCGGGAAGTCGCCTGGATGCAGGCCGCCGAGACCGGCGAGGGCATACCTGCTGCTCGGGCTGGCGGACGAGAACTTCCGGCCTGGTTCTGGACCTCGACGCCACGCTGGTGGCCTGCCACTCCGAGAAAGAGCAGGCCGCACCCACCTATAAGAGGCCATCTCATTTGGGTGGTTGGGTAGGCTGTCGGTCGTGGCGGGGATTGTTGAGCGGCTTGTGCCGGATGAGTTGTGGGCGCTGTTCCAGCGGGTGGTGCCGGAGGCGCCGTCGCGGCCGCAGGGCGGTGGCCGACGCCGGCACGGCGACCGGGAGGTACTGGCGGCGATCGTGTTCGTCGCGACCTCGGGTTGTACCTGGCAGCAGCTGCCCGCGGCCTCGTTCGGACCGTCGGGAGCGACAGCTCACCGACGGTTTACCGAGTGGAGCAAGGCTCGAGTGTGGGCCAAGCTCCACCGCCTGGTCCTCGATGAGCTCGGCGCCCGCGGCGAGCTGGACTGGTCCCGCTGCGCTATCGACTCCGTCAACATGAGGGCCCTGAAAAGGGGGACCTGACAGGTCCGAATCCTGTCGACAGGGGCAAGTACGGGTCGAAGATCCACTTGATCACGGAGCGGACCGGTCTACCCCTGTCCGTCGGAATCTCAGGGGCGAACCTGCACGACAGTCAGGCCCTCGAGCCCCTCGTCCGCGGCATACCGCCCATCCGTTCACGCCGCGGACGCCGACGGCGCAAGCCCGGCAAGCTCCACGCCGACAAGGGATACGACTACACCCACCTGCGAAAATGGTTACGTCAGCGCGGCATCAAGCACCGCATAGCCCGCAGAGGCATCGAGTCCTCGCAGCGACTGGGACGTCACCGCTGGACCATCGAACGCACCATGGCCTGGCTTGCCGGCTGCCGCCGACTCCACCGCCGCTACGAACGCAAAGCCGAACACTTCCTCGCCTTCACCAGCATCGCCTGCACCCTCATCTGGTACCGAAGACTCACCAAATGAGATGACGTCTAAGGGCGGCTTCGGCTTCCACCCGCTTGCTGTGTTTCCTCGCGAACACCGGCGAGGCCGTGTCGGGACGGCTGCGGCCCGGGAACTCCGGAGCCAACACTGCCGCCGATCACATCACGGTGCTCGACCAGGCGCTCGCGCAGATCCCCGACGCCCACCGGCACGGCACCGATATCCTGGTCCGCGCCGACAGCGCCGGATCCGCGAAAGCCTTCCTCGTCCACATCCGGGACGTGCGGAAACGAGGAATCCGTACCTTCTTCTCCGTCGGATACGCGGTCACCGAGCCTGTCCGCCACGCGATCCGAGCCATGCCCGACCGCCTCTGGCATCCCGCCTTGGACCAGGACGGATCGCTCCGTGCCGGCGCCGAGGTCGCCGAGCTGACCGGGATGGTCGAGCTGACCGGCTATCCGGCCGGCACGCGCATCATCGTGCGCCGCGAGCGACCACACCCCGGCGCCCAACTCTCCCTGTTCGACCAGGACGAGGGCCTGCGGCACCAGGTGTTCCTCACCGACAGTCCCTACTCCAATGGTTGTTCCGCCCAGTTCCTGGAGGTCCGCCACCGCGGGCACGCCACCGTCGAGGACCACATCCGGTGCGGCAAGACCACCGGCTTCGGCCGCTTCCCCTCCCGCCACTTCGACATCAACGCCGTCTGGTTCGAACTCAGCCTCACGGCGATCGATCTGCTGGCCTGGACGCGCGTCCTGCTGCTGGACGGGGAGCTGGCCGCTGCCGAGCCGAAGAAGCTCCGATACCGGCTGCTGCACGTCGCCGCCCGGCTCACCAGGGGCGGTCGACGACTGCGCTTGCGGATATCGCAGACCTGGCCCTGGAGAAACGAACTGGCCACGGCCTTCCACCGCCTCGCCGCACTGCCCCGGCCCGCCAGCTGACCAGCAAACCCCTGACCGCCCACGACCCGAAGGACCCTGGAGAACCCGACCACCGCGCCGGAACTCCGCCATGCCCAGGCAACAAAGTCACCTCGCCCACCTGGCAGCAGACGATCAGCGACGTCTCATCACCCCAACCGAAACGGCGAGGGTAGTGCGCCTTCTTCTCCTCCACCAGGAAGCGCACGTGGGCGCGCTGGGTGTGCAGGGCGTCGGCCGTGACCGTGACCCCCATCAGGTCGAAGGGCGCCAGCAGCGCGGCGAAGCAGGTGATCTCATTGGTCTTGTCGGGGACCCGCAGCTGGGTGACGGTTCGGCCGTCGCCGGTCATCGCGGCCAGCAGGTGGGCGGCGGGCGTCTGGCCGTGCCGGGAGCCGCGGGCGGCCTTGCCATCGATTGCCCCCGAGTCCGAGCCGGCAGGATCAGCGCTCAGATCGGCCAGGCCGCCGGGGCAGGCCAGGCCGACGATGCGCCGAATCGTGGCGGCACTCGGTGCGACCCGCACGCTCAACGCCCCCACCACCCGGGCACCCAGCCGGGCCAGGGCGTGCTGCGGTGCGCTGGCGGACCACTGGCCCATGGCCGCATACGAGCGTGCGCCGGCCACCACCGCCGAGGCGGCAACCAGCAGCACCGCCACGAACGGGTGACGCACCCCTCGACGCCGACGCGGATCGGGGAACAGCCGCAACCGCTCCACCAGCGACAATTCCGCCACGCCGTCCAGAGCAGGCGACTTGACCAGGCAGACGGTGGCAGACTGACGACACATCGAAGCTCCGGTGGAACGAGGCGACTTGGGAAGGTCACCCGTTCAACTGGAGCTTCGTTGCGTTCGTGACGGCCCGGCCCGGCCCTGACTCTGCATCGCCGCGACCTGCGGACTCACGTGATCACCGGGACTCTGAAACGCCCCTGACCGCACACCAGCCGAGTTCGAACAACAACTGATCACGTCACGTACGCTGTCACTCGTCGCACGAAACCCGATGTCCACTCCCAGGGATCAACCTCAGTCGCCCACGGCGCTGTTCGGGCCGTCGGGTGCGACAGCCCACCGTCGGTCCGAGTGGAGGAAGGCCCGGGTGTGGGCCAAGCTCCACCGCTTGGCCGCCCTCGACGAACTCCGCGCCCGAGGCGAGCTGGACTGGTCCCGCTGCGCGTCGACTCGGTGAACATGCGGGGCCCGGAAGAGGTGATCTGACGGGTCCGAATCCTGTCCACAAGGGAAAATTCGGGTCGAATGAAGACGAACGTCAAACCGTCTCCACGGCTACTGCAGAATGGCTCAAGTGAGCGAATCGACTGAGCAGGTGCGGACCACGGATCGTCTCTGGCAGGAATTCTGCCAAGAGCCATTCCCGGACAGCCTGCGACGTGCCACCTTCGGGGGCACAGACGTGTGGCTCATCGACCTGGACATCGCTGGCTGTGTTCTTCGCTGGCTCGACAACAACGGCACTCTCGACCCGAAGAACAGCATCCTCCTGCAGAGCCGCATCGCGGACCTGGACCGAGTCATCTCCGAGATCAAAGACGTTGCAGCAGTCCAGTACTGCCAGCGGTTGCACCAGTTCGCTCTGCTCGTGTCAAGGAACCTACCCGGCACCAAATGAGATGAGCGCTCAGCCCGCGCCGCGGGCCGAGCGGCTCAGGCGGCGGCGGTGGCCGTCGCTGGTGGGGCGCAGGTGCGGCAGAGGCCGGGGGCGGGGGAGCGGAAGGCGAGATCGCAGCCGTCGCAGGTGCGGAGGGGGTGGACGGTGCGGTCCGGGCCTGCCGGCGGGGGTGCCTGCGCGTCCGGCAGGCGGGGCGGCAGGAGTTCCCGCAGGCGGTGGGCGAGCAGCGCGGCGGGCGAGTGGATCGGCACCGAGGGAAGCGAGCGCGTAAGGGCCGCTACGACGGCGCTCGGGGTCAGCCCGCGCCCCAGCCACTCGGCCGCGGCGGGCGCCAGCCGTACGGTGTCGCGCTCGGACAGCAGCAGCCGCGGATCGCGCAGCCGCAGCCGGGCCAGGAGTTCTCGCGCCTCCAACTCGACGCCCGGCACGACCGGTTCGGTCTCGGGCGCGGACCCCGCTCCGGGGCCGGTCTCCGTTTCGGCCTCCGGGCGGGCCGCCGCTCCGGCTTCCGGGTCGGGCGCGGATTCCAGGGATGGATCCGGTTCCGGATGCGGCTCGGGCTCCGGTTCCGGGCCCGGTTCCGGTTCGCGCTCCGGGGCCCGGTCCGGGACCGGCCGAGGGTCGGGTTGCGGCTCGGACCGCCGGGGCGTGAGCAGCCGCGCCCGGGTCGCGTCGGCCATCGCGGCCGGGTTGTTGTACGAGATCGTGCTGGTCACGACGTGCCCCGACGGGAGGCGCTCCCGGACGCGGGCCAGGTAGCCGTGCCGCTCCAGTTCGCGCAGGGCGGCGGCGATCCGGACCTCGCCCTCGGGGAAGCGTCCGGCAAGGGCCTTGATGGTCACCTTGGCGCCGGTCGGGAGAGACTGGATGTGCGTGGCCAGGCCGATCGCCGCCATGCTCAGCTCGCGGTGCTGCGCGAGGTGATTGCCGATCTTCACGTAGCCGTGGCGGTGGTCGTGGTTGACGTGTCGGATTCCCGACGGGACGCGCGCAAGCGCGCTAAGCTGCTGGTCAGCCATGGGGAAGGTACTGCTTCCGCTGTGGTCAGGCCCTCGCCCGGGATTGCCGTCCCGGCCGGGGGCCGAATGCGTTATGGGGTTGTCGGGAGTCAGAATGCCCGGCGAATTGCCTTGCACGCCAGCCCGGTTGAGGTGATTCACCCGACCGGGTGAGAGGGGAGGGGGAGGTTTGGAAGGTCATATCCTCCGGTTCTCTAGTCTTTATGCTTCGTGCTCCACCGAATATTGATCCACCGGGTCGTGGAAACCTCGATCCGGTGAAATCGGACCCGCCACATCAATTTCCGCCCACACCGTCTTCAGCGGCGCAGGCCCGTGATCCGTCCCCCACCGCGCGGCGAGCGCGGACACCAGCACCAGCCCCCGCCCCGACTCCGCCTCGGTGTCCGGCGCCCCGGGGATCGTGGGCGGGGTGAACTCCCGCCGTGTGTCCGACACTTCGACACGGAGCGTAGGCCCGGGAGCGAGTCGCAGCGCGAGCCGGAAGTCCCGCCCGCGCACCCGGCCGTGGGTCACGGCATTGGCGGCGAGCTCGGCGACGACCTGCGCCGCGTCCTCGAACGGAAGCTTTCGCTGCATGAGTTGGGCCACCGTGAGCGCGCGTGCGGCGCGGGCGCCGCGCGGGGTGGAGGGGAGTGTGGCGACGAGGGAGATTTCCTGATTCACGTGACTCAGCGTGGCCATCCGTGCGTACGCTGAACAGAGTTGAGGATGCTGTGTACGACGGCTGTCCAGAGCTGTCCCGTGGTGTCCTCGCGGTCCAAGGGGAGGCGGATGTGAACACGGACGGCGCCGACGAGTCGAGCTGGGAACTCGACCCGGAGGACGAATCCGGGGCGGTCATCGCCACGGTGGGACGCCAGTTGAAGATGTGGCGGGAGGCGGCAGGCCTTGACCGGGCCAAGTTCGGTGAGCGGATGGGCTACGGGGCGAACCTGATCTACAAGATCGAACGCGGAGCCCGTATTCCGCGCCCGGAGTTCCTGGACAAGGCGGACGAGGTCCTTGGGGCGGGCGGGAAAATCGCCGCCATGAAGGCGGACATCGAAAGGGCCCGCTATCCCAAGAAGGTTCGAGATCTGGCCAAGTTGGAGTCCCAGGCGGTGGAGATCGGAGCGTACGCCAACATCGTCGCGCATGGGCTCCTACAGACGGAGGAGTATGCCTGTGCCCTGTACGGGCTGCGGCGTCCCGCCTTTCCGGAGGAGGAGGTGGCACGCCTCGTCGCCGCTCGTATGCACCGGCAGAAGGTTCTCGGTCAAAGCTCAGGCCCTCTGCTGACCGTTGTGCAGGAAGAGGCAGTGCTTCGACGGCCCATCGGGGGCAGGATGGTGTTGCGCCGCCAACTGGAGCACCTGCTTGAGGTGGGCAGACTGCGGCACGTCGAGATCCAAGTGATGCCCACGGCCGTCGAGGAGCACGCCGGTCTCGCCGGATCGCTCCAGTTGATGCGTCTGAGGGATGGAACGACGCTCGGGCACAACGAAGTTCAGTTGGTCAGTCGGCTGATCACTGACCCCAAAGAGGTCCAGATCCTGGACATGCGCTATGGCATGATCCGAGCACAGGCTCTGACGCCTCGCGAATCGCTGACGTTCATCGAGAAGGTTCTGGGGGAGACATGAGCATCAAGCCGTCGGGCGAGGGCCCCTCCGCGCTGACGTGGGTGAAGAGCAGCTACAGCACCAATGATGGGCCGGAGTGCGTCGAGGTCGCCTGGACCAAGAGCAGCTACAGCACCAACGACGGGCCCGACTGCATCGAGGTCGCCCACACCCCGGGCACCGTCCTGATCCGGGATTCCAGGCGTCCCGCGGGCGCCCGCCTCGTCGTCACCCCGGACGCCTGGACCGGTTTCGTCGCTCACGCCGTCGCGTGATCCGACTCGGATTCGCCACCAGGGCCGTCTTCCGCTACCGGCGGCCCGAGCTGTGGTGCTGGGCCGTCGTGGGCAAGGCCGCCTGCGACGGCACGCACACCAGCTGGACATCGACCACGCGGTCTTGCAGGCCGGGGGAGCCGTCGCCCCGCACACCGACCTGATCGCCGAAGCCCTCGGCCGGACCTCCCCTCATGCCTCGAAGGGACGGCTGGTGCTGTGACCGCGTAGGTTCACCGGGCCGATCGGTCGGGCTGGGCGGTACTCGGAGCGTTCACGCTTGATCATTTCAGGACACTGGCCCGCCCGGGTGTCCATCTCGAACCACTCTGCGACACTGCGCCCGGCGGCGCGCCGCTACATTGCCGCGATGGACGTGAACGAATTCTTGGCCCGCCCCCTTGTCGCCCGTGTGGCAACCGGGTGCCCCTCCGTCCGCCCGGTGTGGTTCATCTGGGAGGAGGGGGCATTCTGGTGGCTTACGGGCGCATACTCCAGGCTGGAGCGGGTCATCGCCGAAGATCCGCGCATGGCACTGGTCGTGGATACATGTGAGCCGACCACGGGGGAGGTGTTCTCCGTGACGTGCCGGGGGAGCGCCGAAACAGTGGCGCTTGACCGGGCACGGGCGGTAAGGAAGTTGGGTAAGTACCTCGGGCCGGTGGATCTCTGGCCGGCACGATTCTCCGAGCCGTTGGAGGATCCGGCTACGAAGATGGTGCGGTTTGTGCCCGACCGTCCTCCTAGGCTGCAGGATCGGTCTTGGTAGGTTCGGATACCGATTTCGAAGCTCACGAGTGCGCGCCAGCCCCAGCGGATGCCTTCTTGTTGCGCCAGCGCAGGTAGGCGTGCAGGGACCGGGTCTGAACCGTGTGGTCGGGATGGTTCGAGTTGGCCAGGGTGAACTCCGTCGCCGGGAGCGTGGACACGCGGCCTACGCCGCGTACGCGACTGGCGGATCACCGGCGACCCGGAGCATGCCTACCGGTGCTGCTTGCCGAGATGGACGCGGCCTGGGCGGGCCGGCCGGGCCTGTCGGTGCAGGAGGCGGTCCGCCGCCGCGGGGAGGTCGGCGCCCCGTCCCGCTCGGCGGCGCCGCTGGTGCGCCGGATCCTGGCGCAGCGGGAACGGCTCAGCCGCCCGTCGCCGGGGTACGGATCCTCACGGACCAGGCTTACGTCCGTAAGCTCACCGAGGCCCTGGAACGGATCAACAGGCGGTGGAAATGACGTTCACGGTTCGTCGCGCAGGCCCCTACGACGGGGACGTCCTCGGCGAGATCCATGCCGCCGCCTGGGAGGCGGCGTACGCGCCCTTCTTCGATCCCGGGTTCGCCGCGGACGGGATCGCCGGCAGGCGTACTCGCTGGCACGCACGGCTCGCGGAGCAGGACTCCACGATCCTGCTGGTCGAAAGGGAGGGCGGCCGGCCGGTGGCCCTGTCCGTCCACCGCCCGTCCTCGACCCGGCCGGGCTTCGCCGAGATCCTCTCCTTCTACAGCCACCCCGACAGCTGGGGCAGCGGCGCCGCCGCCGTGCTCATGACGGGAACGCTGGAGGACCTGCGCGGCGCCGGGTTCGCCCGTGCTCACCTGTGGACGCTGCGCGACACCCCCCAGTCACGGCGCTTCTACACCAAGGCCGGTTTCACCGAGAGCGGCGCCACCCGCACCTACGACTTCGGCGACGGGCAGCCGCTGGCCCAGGTCGAGTACGGGCGCACGAGCCCCGTGCCGTCCTAGCGGGTGCGGAAGCGGTTCAGTATCTGCGACGCCGGGTGCGGGCCCGTGTGCTCGGGGTGGCGGGGCAGGCGGTGCGGCATCGCGCCGTACCAGGTGCGCGAGACGGTGTAGCCGAAGGCCAGGCAGATCATGCCGCCGACGGCGTCGAGCCAGAAGTGGTTGGCGGTGGCCACGATGACGACGAGGGTCGCCGTCGGGTAGAGCAGGCCCAGGATCCGGGCCCAGGGGGCCGAGGCGACCGCGAAGATCGTCAGCCCGCACCACAGCGACCACCCTATGTGCATGGACGGCATCGCAGCGTACTGGTTCGACATGTGCTTGAGGTTCCCCGAGGCCATGGAGCCCCAGGTCTGGTGGACCAGCACGGTGTCGATGAAGTTCTGCCCGTTCATCAGCCGGGGCGGCGCGAGCGGATAGAAGTAGTAGCCGACCAGGGCGACGCCGGTGGTCGCGAAGAGGACCAGGCGCGTGGCGGCGTAACGGCCCGGATGGAAGCGGTAGATCCACACCAGCACGCCGATGGTCACGACGAAGTGGAGCGTGGCGTAGTAGTAGTTCATGCCCACGATCAGCCACGTCACGGAATTGACGGCGTGGTTGACCGACTGCTCGACGGCGATGCCGAGGGTCCGCTCGACACTCCAGATCCAGTCGGCGTTCGCGAGGGCGATCGACTTCTGCTCGGGCACCGCGTTGCGGATCAGCGAGTAGGTCCAGTAGCTGACCGCGATCAGCAGGATCTCGAACCAGATCCGCGGCCGGCGCGGGGCGCGCAGCCGCGAGATCAGGGCGCGGTCCGACTCCGGGCGGGTCTCGGTCTCGACCGCTGCGGGTGAGGAGACGTCCGTCCGGGTTTCCAGTGTCTTCACGCTCGATTCACCCATGGGGAGAGAGTCTGCCAGATGAGCCCTCCCCTCCGATCATCCCTCGGGACGGTCTTCGGCGCAGCCGGTCCCTCTCAGGTAGCAGACGGAGCGCGCCGCTGCCCGGGGCCCGAGGCCGTGGAGCCGCGCACCACCAGTTCCGGCAGGAACACGAACTCACTGTGCGGGGCCGGCGTACCGCCGATCTCCTCCAGCAGGGTCCGCACCGCCGCCTGCCCCATCGCCTGCACGGGCTGCCGGATGGTGGTCAGCGGCGGGTCGGTGAACGCTATGAGAGGGGAGTCGTCGAAACCGACGACGGAGACGTCCTGGGGCACCCGCAGTCCCCGCTGGCGGGCCGCGCGGATCGCGCCGAGCGCCATCATGTCGCTGGCGCACACCACCGCCGTGCAGCCGCGCGCGATCAGCGCGGACGCGGCGGCCTGGCCGCCTTCGAGAGAGTAGAGGCTGTGCTGGATCAGTTCCTCGGTCTCGGCCTCGTCGAGTCCGAGGCGCTCCTTCATCCCGGCACGGAAGCCCTCGATCTTGCGCAGGACCGGTACGAACCGCTTCGGTCCGACCGCGAGGCCGATCCGGGTGTGGCCGAGCGCGGCGAGGTGGGTGACGGCGAGGTGCATCGCGGCACGGTCGTCGGGGGAGACGAAGGGAGCCTGCACCTTGTCGGAGAAGCCGTTGATCAGGACGTACGGGACACCTTGCCCGCGAAGTTGGTCATAGCGGCCCATATCGGCCGTGGTGTCGGCGTGCAGGCCGGAGACGAAGATGATCCCGGAGACCCCGCGGTCGACGAGCATCTCGGTCAGCTCGTCCTCGGTGGACCCGCCGGGCGTCTGCGTGGCCAGCACGGGGGTGTACCCCTGGCGCGTCAGCGCCTGGCCGATGACCTGGGCGAGCGCCGGGAAGATGGGGTTGTCCAGCTCGGGCGTGATCAGTCCGACGAGGCCGGCGCTGCGCTGGCGCAGCCGTACGGGGCGTTCGTAGCCGAGGACGTCGAGCGCGGCCAGCACGGACTCGCGGGTGCCCGCGGCCACACCGGGCTTGCCGTTGAGCACGCGGCTGACTGTGGCTTCGCTGACCCCCGCCTGGGCTGCGATGTCGGCTAGCCGTGCGGTCACGGGATTGGACTGTACCGGCCGCCACGTCAAAATGCCCACCACGTGCACGAATCCGGGGGAAGACGGACGGTGCGGCCGTCGGTGTCGACGGGGGCGCTGGAGAGTACGGGGCGACCGGGCGCGGGGAGTTCGACGGGCTCGGGGCGGGTGTTGAGGGTGCAGGCGAAGCCGGGGCGGGTGAAGAGGAGGACTCCGTCGGGGGAGGGGAGCCAGCGCACTCCGCGGGGTTCGGGGGACGGGCCGGCCTCGGCGGCGCCCAGTCCGGGCATGGCCCGGCGCAGTTCCAGGGCGGCGCGGTAGAGCTCCAGCGTGGAGTGGGGGTCGCCGGTCTGGGCGGCGACGCTGAGGCCGGCCCACTCGGGGGGTTGCGGCAGCCAGCTGCCGGCGGGCCCGAACCCGTACGGGGGCTCGGCCCCCGCCCACGGGATGGGCACGCGACAGCCGTCACGCAACCCGTCCTGTCCCTCCGCCTCCGCCTCTGCCTCTGCCTCCGGTGCGGTCTGCGGATCGGGCGCGGGCCCGCAGCCGGTCGCGGGCTGCGGCCCGGAGCACGCGTGGGCCTGCGGCCCGGTGCGGGTTTCGGCCTGCGGCCGTGCGGGGCCGTTCCCCTGCGGGTCGGGCGCGGGCTCGGTGCCGGTCGCGGGCTGCGGCCCGGAGCGCGCGTGGGCTTGCGGCCCGGTGCGGGTTTCGGCCTGCGGCCGTGCGGGGCCGTTCCCCTGCGGGTCGGGCGCGGGCCCGGTGTCGGTTTCGGCCTGCGGCCGAGTGCGGTCGTTCGCCTCCGGGGTGATGTGCAGTGCGGCTTGCGGTCGGCTGCTTGCCGCGGCCTTCGGCCAGGTCCGCCCGTTCGCGGCGCCCGTCCCGGTCTCCGGCCGCCCCCCGCCCTGCTCGGCCGGTTCCCGAGTGGTGGGTTCGCCGGGGCGGGGGGCGATGATCCCGGGGGCCGTGGGCCCCGATCCGGGGGCGGGTTCGCCCGCGGGGACGGGGATCTGCGGGCGGCGTCCGCGGCGGAAGGCCGGGTCCTGGCGGGATTCCGGGGGGAGGGCGGTGACCTCCGGGAGGCCCAGTTCCTCGCCCTGGTAGAGGTAGGCCGAGCCGGGGAGGGCCAGCATCAGCATGGCCGCCGCGCGGGCGCGGGCCAGGCCCTGCGCCCCGCCGCCGTAGCGGGTGACATGGCGGACGACGTCGTGATTGGACAGCACCCACGTGGTCGGGGCGCCGACCGAGGTGGTGGCGGCCAGGGACTCGTCGATCACGGTCCGCATCGCCGCCGGGTCCCACGGGCAGTTCAGGAAGCGGAAGTTGAAGGCCTGGTGGAGCTCGTCCGGTCGCACGTACAGGGCGAGCCGCTCCGAGGACGGGGCCCACGCCTCGGCGACCCCGATGCGCGATCCCTCGTAGGAGTCGAGCAGCCGCCGCCACGAGCGGTGGATCTCGTGGACCCCGTCCTGGTCGAAGAACGGCAGCGGCTCGGTGCCGATCAGCGTGGCCTGGGCGCCGCGCCCGATGTCCGGCAGCCCGTCGGCCTTGACCATGCCGTGGGCGACGTCGATGCGGAAGCCGTCGACGCCCAGGTCGAGCCAGAAGCGGAGGACCGAGTCGAATTCCGCCGTGACCTCGGGGTGGGTCCAGTCGAGGTCCGGCTGCTCCGGGGCGAAGAGGTGCAGGTACCACTCGCCGTCCGCGACGCGGGTCCAGGCCGGGCCGCCGAAGACCGACTCCCAGTCGTTCGGCGGGAGGCTCCCGTCCGCGCCCCGCCCGGGGCGGAAGAGGTAGCGCTCCCGGGCCCCCGGCTCCCCGGCGAGCGCGGCCCGGAACCACGGGTGCTGCTCGGAGGTGTGGTTCGGCACCACGTCCACGATGACCCGCAGCCCCAGCTCATGGGCGGCGCGGACGAGCTCGTCGGCGTCGGCGAGGTCGCCGAAGAGCGGGTCGACGGCCCGGTAGTCGGCGACGTCGTAGCCGCCGTCCGCCTGCGGCGAGACGTAGAACGGGGTGAGCCACACGGCGTCGACCCCGAGGCGGGCGAGGTGGGGCAGGCGGGAGCGGACGCCGCGCAGGTCGCCGATCCCGTCGCCGTCGCTGTCGGCGAAGGAGCGTACGTACACCTGGTAAATGACGGCATCGCGCCACCAGTCACCGCTCGCAGTCGTCGCGTTGCTGTAAGCGCTTGCAAGGCCGACGGCCGTCGACTCGTGGGTCATATCGGTGTCAACGCGGCGACATGCCCCCTGGTTGCGGGCCCGGGCAGTCGAAGACGACTCGAACTAACAGCAAGCTGCGGCAACCGTACGGACACACGGGTGTAACGATCGCCTCCGCTTGCAGAAAGTTTGCGCAAGCCCTTTCGGTCCTCTTTCAGTCTTGTTACGTTCCTGGCAACTCGGGACCGCGAGGGCGCGGCCGGGATCATCGAAGGAGTTCATATGCGGCGTGGCATAGCGGCCACCGCGCTGGTCGCGGCCCTGGCGCTCGCGGCGACGGCTTGCGGCGGTGAAGACAAGGGCGACGGCGGGACCGACGCCGGCGGCGAGCTTTCCGGCACGGTCACGTGGTGGGACACCGCGAACGACGCCGAGAAGGCGAGCTTCCAGAAGATCGCCGAGGCGTTCACGGCGAAGCACCCGAAGGTGACCGTCAAGTACGTCAACGTCCCGTACGGCGACGCGCAGAACAAGGTCAAGAACGCCTTCAGCAGCGGCTCCGACGCGCCTGACGTGATCCGCGCCGATGTCGGCTGGGTCGCGGACTTCGCCTCCCTCGGCTACCTCGACGAGGTCCCGGCGGACATGGCGAAGAAGGTAGACAGCGAGTTCCTGCCGCAGGCCGCGGCCAGCGGCAAGTACGAGGGCAAGACCTACGCCGTGCCGCAGGTCATCGACACCCTCGGCCTCTTCTACAACAAGAAGATGCTCGCCGACGCCGGCGTCGAGCCCCCCAAGACGCTGGCGGAGCTGAAGACGGCCGCCGAGGCCATCAAGGCGAAGACCGGCAAGGCCGCTCTCTACCTGCGCGGCGACGACTCCTACTGGTTCCTCCCGCTGATCTACGGCGAGGGCGGCGACCTCGTCGACGCGAAGAACAAGACCGTCACCGTCGACAACGAGGCGGGCGTCAAGGCCTTCAAGACGGCCCGCGACCTGGTCACCTCGGGTGCGGCGGTCACCAACGCCACCGACGGCTACGCCAACATGCAGACGGCCTTCAAGACGGGCGAGGCCGCCATGATGATCAACGGTCCGTGGGCCGTCGCCGACACCTACGCCGGTGACCAGTTCAAGGACAAGGCCAACCTCGGCATCGCCGCCGTCCCGGCCGGCTCGGCCAAGGCCGGCGCCCCCCAGGGCGGCCACGACCTCGGCGTCTACGCCGGCTCGAAGAACCGCGCCGCCGCCCACGCCTTCGTCGAGTACATGACCTCCCAGGAGGTCCAGGTCCAGTCCGCCAAGGAACTGAGCCTGCTGCCGACCCGTACGGCCGCCTACGAGCAGCCGGACGTCAAGAGCAGCGAGATGGTCCAGTTCTTCAAGCCGGCCGTGGACAAGGCCGTCGAGCGCGCCTGGATCCCGGAGAACGGCTCCCTCTTCGAGCCGCTGAAGGTCGAATACACCAAGGCGATCACCGGGGCGTCGAGCCCGGAGGACGCGGCCAAGGCGGCCGGCATCGAGTTCCGCAAGATCCTCAAGGGCTGGAAGTAACGAAACGATGGCTGCTGACACCAGCCAGTCGGTGGTGAAGGCCGCGGACGGCGGAGTCGGGAACGACTCCGCCGGCCGCGGCCGGAGCCGCTGGACTGACAGCGGGAACACAGGGAACACCCGTAACACCGGTGGCCTGAGGCGCGCCCTCGCCACCCACTGGTACGCCTGGGCCATGGTCGCCCCGGTCGTGCTCGTCCTCGGCGTGATCATCGGCTGGCCGCTCGTCCGCGGCGTCTACCTGTCGCTGACCGACGCCAACGAGCGCAACGTCGCCCGTGACATCGGCGCCCGCCACATCGACGCCACGTACGAGTTCATCGGACTCGACAACTACACGGCGGTGCTCGGCGACCCGGTGTTCCTGCAGCGGCTGGTGTGGACGGTGGTCTGGACCGTCGCGTGCGTGTCCATCACGTTCGTGCTCGGACTGACCCTCGCCAACATGCTGAACCGGCAGTTCCGGGGCCGCGCCGCCTACCGCATGGCGCTCATCCTGCCCTGGGCCGTGCCCGGCTTCGTCTCCGTCTTCGCCTGGCGGTTCCTCTTCAACCGCGACAACGGCATCCTCAACAAGGTCCTCGACGGCGGCGGCATCGCCGCCGTGCCGTGGCTCGACGACCCGACCTGGGCCAAGTTCTCGGTCATCGCCGTCAACGTCTGGCTGGGCATCCCCTTCATGATGGTCGCCCTCCTCGGCGGCCTGCAGTCGATACCCGGCGAGCTGTACGAGGCCGCCGAGATGGACGGCGCCACCGCCTGGCAGCGCTTCCGGCACATCACCCTGCCCGGACTGCGCACGGTGAGCATGACCGTCATCCTGCTCTCCACCATCTGGACCTTCAACATGTTCCCGGTGATCTTCCTGCTCACCCGGGGCGGACCGGGAGACTCCACCGAGATCCTGGTGACCCAGGCCTTCCGGGAGGCCTTCATCACGAGCCCGCGCGACTTCGCCGTCTCCGCGACGTGGGGCGTACTGATCCTCCTGCTGCTCATGATCTTCGCGCTGGTCTACCGGCGCTCGCTGCGCAAGCAGGGAGAGGTGTGGTGACCATGACCAGCACGCGTACCCGGGGCAGCCGCTCCCCGCTCGCCTCCGTCGGCCTGCACGCGACACTCGTCGTCGCGTCCGTCATCGCCGTCTTCCCGGTCCTGTGGATCCTGCTGACCTCGCTCAAGCCCGCGCAGCACGCGATCACCACGGACTTCGTCAAGGAACCCACGCTCAGCAACTACACGTACCTGCTGGAGTCGAGCCACTTCCTCGACTGGTTCCTCAACTCCGTCCTGGTCGCCGGCGTCACCACCGTCCTCGGTGTCTTCATCGCCGCCACCACCGGATACGCGGTCAGCCGCTTCAAGTTCCCCGGCATGAGGCCGCTCATGTGGACCCTGCTCATCACGCAGATGTTCCCCATGGCCATCCTGATCGTCCCGCTCTACAACCTGATGGGACAGCTCGGGCTGCTCAACCAGCCCGTCGGCCTGATCATCACCTACCTCACCATCGCCGTGCCGTTCTGCGCATGGATGATGAAGGGCTTCTTCGACACCATCCCCGTCGAGATCGACGAATCCGGCCGCGTCGACGGACTCAACCCCTTCGGCACCTTCTGGCGGCTGATCCTCCCGCTCGCCAAGCCCGGCCTCGCCGTCACCGGCTTCTACGCCTTCATCACCGCCTGGGGCGAGGTCGCGTACGCCTCCGCCTTCATGGTCGGCGAGGAGAACCTCACCCTGGCCGGCGGCCTGCAGACCTTCGTCACCCAGTACACCTCCAACTGGGGTGCCATGAGCGCCGCCTCGGTCCTCATCGCCATCCCCGCGGCGATCTTCTTCGTATTCGCCCAGCGTCACCTCGTCGCCGGGATGACGGCAGGCGCCACCAAGGGCTGACCACCCGAGCCTGCCCGTTCCACCTCCCGGCCCGATCTCTCCAAGGACGACATGACCCAGCACCTCGCCGACGCACTTCCCACCACCACCGGCACCACGCCCGGCTGGTGGAGAGACGCGGTGATCTACCAGGTCTATCCGCGCAGCTTCGCCGACTCCAACGGGGACGGCATGGGGGACCTCGAAGGCATCCGCAGCCGCCTGCCCTACCTCAAGGAGCTGGGCGTCGACGCCGTCTGGCTCAGCCCCTTCTACGCCTCCCCGCAGGCCGACGCCGGCTACGACGTCGCCGACTACCGGGCCATCGACCCCATGTTCGGCACCCTGCACGACGCCGACGCCGTGATCCGCGAGGCCCATGGCCTGGGCCTGCGCATCATCGTCGACCTCGTCCCGAACCACTGCTCCGACCAGCACGAATGGTTCAAGCAGGCACTGCGCGAAGGTTCCGGTTCCCGGCTGCGGGAGCGCTTCCACTTCCGTCCCGGCAAGGGCGAGGACGGCGAACTGCCGCCCAACGACTGGGAGTCGATCTTCGGCGGGCCCGCGTGGACCCGGGTCGCGGACGGCGAGTGGTACCTGCACCTCTTCGCACCCGAGCAGCCCGACTTCAACTGGGAGCACCCGGCCGTCAGGGACGAGTTCCGCTCCATCCTGCGCTTCTGGCTCGACCTCGGCGCCGACGGCTTCCGCGTCGACGTCGCCCACGGCCTGGTCAAGGCGCCCGGCCTGCCCGACCTCGGCGCCAGGGACCAGCTCAAGCTGCTCGGCAACGACGTCATGCCCTTCTTCGACCAGGACGGCGTCCACGAGATATACCGCTCCTGGCGCCGCATCCTCGACGAGTACGAGGGCGACCGCGTCCTGGTCGCCGAGGCCTGGACCCCGACCGTCGAGCGCACCGCCCGCTACGTGCGCCCCGACGAGATGCACCAGGCCTTCAACTTCCAGTACCTGACGGCCGACTGGGACGCGGACGCACTGCGCGAGGTCATCGACGGCTCACTGGCCGCGATGCGCCCGGTCGGCGCCCCCACCACCTGGGTGCTGTCCAACCACGACGTCACCCGCCACGCCACCCGCTACGCCAATCCCGCCGGCCTCGGCACCCAGCTGCGCGAGCCCGGCGACCGCGAGCTCGGTCTGCGGCGGGCCCGCGCGGCGACCCTGCTGATGCTGGCGCTGCCCGGTTCGGCGTACGTCTACCAGGGCGAGGAGCTCGGCCTGCCCGACGTCACCGACCTGCCGGACGAGGTGCGCCAGGACCCGTCGTTCTTCCGCGCGGCGGGACAGGACGGCTTCCGCGACGGCTGCCGGGTGCCCATCCCGTGGTCGGGTACCGAGGCCCCGTACGGCTTCGGTACCGGCGGCAGCTGGCTCCCGCAGCCCGAC
The DNA here is from genome assembly GCF_042726555.1 of Streptomyces sp. NPDC060232. Taxonomy (NCBI): domain Bacteria; kingdom Bacillati; phylum Actinomycetota; class Actinomycetes; order Kitasatosporales; family Streptomycetaceae; genus Streptomyces; species Streptomyces sp. NPDC060232. The sequence continues at coordinate 129,419 of NZ_JBHXAG010000017.1, forward strand.
TCCTGGGCGGAGCTGAGCGTGGAGGCGCAGACCGGCGACCCCTCCTCCACCCTGGAGCTGTACCGGACGGCCCTGCGGCTGCGCCGCGAGCACCCGGAACTGGGCGCGGGCGACTCGGTGGACTGGCAGGAGGCTCCCGAAGGCGTCCTGGTCTTCCGCCGCGGGGACTTCCTGTGCACCGCCAACACCACCGGCACGGCGGTACGGTTCCCCGTCGCCGGCGAGGCCCTGCTGTCCAGCGGCGCGACGGTCGAGGGCGGCGTGCTGCCGGCCGACACCACGGTGTGGTGGCAGGTGACGTCGGGGTGACCTCCCCTCTCCGGCTGACGGACATCGCCGCGCAGGCCCAGGTCAGCGAGGCGACGGTCAGCCGTGTGCTCAACGGCAAGGCGGGCGTCGCGGCCGGCACCCGGCACAAGGTGCTGGCCGCGATGGACCTGCTCGGCTACGAGCGGCCCGTCCGGCTCAAGCGCCGCAGCAACGGCCTGGTCGGACTGCTCATCCCCGAGCTGACCAACCCGATCTTCCCGGCGTTCGCCCAGGTCATCGAACAGGCCCTGGCCGGGCACGGCTACACGCCGGTGCTGTGCACCCAGACACCGGGCGGGGCCACCGAGGACGAACTGGTGGAGCAGCTGGAGGAGCGGGGTGTCACCGGCATCGTCTTCCTGTCGGGGCTGCACGCGGACACCCACGCCGACCCGGCCCGCTACCAGCGCCTCGCCTCCCGGGGGCTGCCGTTCGTGATGATCAACGGCTTCAACGAGCACGTGACCGCCCCCTTCATCTCCCCGGACGACCGCGCGGCCGCCGAGATGGCCGTACGGCACCTGCAGGACCTCGGGCACGAACGGATCGGACTGGCCATCGGGCCGACCCGCTACGTGCCCTCGGCCCGCAAGGAGCAGGGCTTCCGGTCCGTCGTACCGGACGCGGAGGACAAGGGGCGGATCCAGCGCACCCTCTTCACGGTCGAGGGCGGGCACGCCGCAGGCGGCGCCCTCCTCGACCGCGGTTGCACGGGCATCGTGTGCGGCAGCGACCCGATGGCGCTCGGGGTGATAAGAGCCGTGCGCGAGCGGGGCCTGCGGGTGCCGCAGGACGTGTCGGTGGTCGGCTTCGACGACTCGCCGCTGATCGCCTTCACCGACCCGCCGCTCACGACGGTCCGCCAGCCGGTACGGGCGATGGCGACGGCCGCGGTGGGCGCCCTCCTGGAGGCGGTCTCCGGGACCCCGGTCCAGCGCACGGAGTACGTCTTCCAGCCGGAACTGGTGGTGCGAGGCTCGACGGGCCAGGTGCCGGGTTAGGGGCGGGGCGGTCGGGGGCTTCGGGAGCGGGTCCGCGCTGGGCGGGATCAGGGATGGTCTGGGGGTTTCCCGTCTGTCCCATCGGATGTCCGTGTCGGGCCGGTCCCTCAAGGGCGCTCGTTCCTCGCGTCGCTTCGCGATGTCGCTGCGCTCCACCCTTGACCGACCGTTCCGCCCCGGACATCCGAAAGACTGCCGGGAAGCCCCCAGAGGAACGGGCCGGGCTGTCACGAGACCGAGACGGGGCGGCCAGCGATGCGCGGGCGGAGCCCGGGGACGCGTCACATCGCTACGCGCTCCTGCCGGACGGCGTCCGCGAACCCCTGTGGCTGGGCATCGCTACGCGCTCCTCGACGACCGCGTCTGCAAGCCTGTTGGGTTGGGCATAGGCCGCCCCAGATCGCTACGCGCTTCTCGATGACCGCGTCTGCGATCCGTCGGTGGCTGGCCATCAGTCGCAGAAAGCTTTCCGCGTTCCTCGCGGACGGGGTCCGGCCTTCACGTGGGGAGGAAAAGCGCTAGACGACGGCTGAAGCGATGCCAATCCATGTCTGCGCGGGTGCGCGCCCCGAAGAGCCTGAAATTCGACCTAATTGCCCCAGTCTGTACCGGTGAGTGGGATCTCGCCGTGGTCTTGATGGGGGTTGGCATCGGCTGAGCCGATGGATCGCCCTCCCGCCTCTCGATGGCGCCTCTCCCAGCCCCGAACAAGGGTCGGACGCGGTCGTCGGGGAGCGCGTAGCGATGAGTGGCGGCCTATGTCCAGTCACAGAGGCCCGCGGGCGCGTGATGGAGAAGCGCGTAGCGATCTGAGGCGGCTTATGCCCAGCCCAAGGGGCTCGCAGGCGCCGTCCGGCAGGAGCGCGTAGCGATGTGAGGCGCCCTGGGCTCCGCCCGCGCAGCGCTGGCCGCCCCGTCCCTGAAAAGGAGCACCTGGCCCGTTCTTCTGGGGGCTTCCCGGCAGTCTTTCGGATGTCCGTGGCGGGACGGTCGGTCAAGGGTGGAGCGCAGCGACATCGCGAAGCGACGCGAGGAACGAGCGCCCTTGAGGGACCGGCCCGACACGGACAGACGATGGGACAGACGGGAAACCCCCAGGACGTCTCTGATACCGCCCAGCACGGACACCGCTCCCGAAGCCACCCCGCGCCCCCGTCCACCCCCCCGTCCGCCCCCACCAGCTACCGCCGTGTGCGGCCGCGCCGCGCCTGGGGGCGGGTGGGCGGCCGCCGACCAGGAGCGGGGGAGCTGTGGGGGTGGAGGAGCTGTAGCTGTATCCAACTATCGGCGAAGGGCCGGCCCGGTCGTTCGCTGAGCGGTGAACTCGCCCTTCAGGGGCCCCAGTCGAGGCGACTGCCCGGCGGGACACGCCTCGGAAACAATTCTGCAATCTCTTGCGCAAACTCTTGCAGGCCTCCTACCTGGCACCTACGGTCGCTCCAATCCCCACCTCTCCCGCCAGGAGGACCCCGCATGCCTGTCAGAGCTGCCAGAGCTGCAACTCTTTTCACCGCCACCGCACTTGCCGCCGCCACCCTCACCGCCGTCGCCCCACAGGCCGCCGCCGCGCCCCCCGGCGAGAAGGACGTGACCGCCGTCCTTTTCGAGTGGCGCTTCGACTCCGTCGCCAAGGCCTGCACCGATTCCCTCGGACCCGCCGGGTACGGGTACGTGCAGGTCTCGCCCCCGCAGGAGCACGTCCAGGGCAGTCAGTGGTGGACCTCGTACCAGCCCGTCAGCTACAAGATCGCAGGGCGGCTGGGCGACCGTACGGCCTTCAAGGCCATGGTCGACACCTGTCACGCCGCGGGCGTCAAGGTCGTCGTCGACTCCGTCGTCAACCACATGGCGGGCCCGGCGGACCCGGGCGCCACCCTCACCGGGACGGGCGGCAGTTCGTACACGAAGTACAACTACCCGGGGATCTACTCGGGCGCCGACATGGACGACTGCCGGGCGACGATCTCCACCTACCAGGACCGCGGCAACGTCCAGAACTGCGAGCTCGTGCAGCTCGCGGACCTGGACACGGGCGAGGACTACGTGCGGGGCCGGATCGCCGGCTACCTCAACGACCTGCTCTCGCTGGGCGTCGACGGCTTCCGCATCGACGCCGCCAAGCACATGCCCGCCGCCGACCTCGCCAACATCAAGTCCCGGCTGACGAACCCCTCGGTCTACTGGAAGCAGGAGGCCATCTTCGGAGCCGGGGAAGCCGTCCTGCCGAGCGAGTACCTCGGCAACGGCGACGTGCAGGAGTTCCGGTACGCCCGGGACCTCAAGCGCGTCTTCCACAGCGAGAACCTCGCCTACCTGAAGAACTTCGGCGAGGCGTGGGGGTACATGCCCTCCGCCCAGAGCGGCGTCTTCGTCGACAACCACGACACCGAGCGCGTCGGCGACACGCTCACCTACAAGGACGGCTCCGCCTACACCCTCGCCAGCGTGTTCGCCCTGGCCTGGCCGTACGGATCCCCGGACGTGCACTCCGGCTACGAGTGGACCGACAAGGACGCCGGCCCGCCGAACGGCGGCACGGTCAACGCCTGCTACTCCGACGGGTGGAAGTGCCAGCACGCCTGGCGGGAGATCTCCTCCATGGTCGGCTTCCGCAACGCGGCCCGCGGACAGGCCGTCGGCAACTGGTGGGACAACGGCGGCGACCAGATCGCCTTCGGACGCGGCTCCAAGGCCTACGTCGCGATCAACCACGAGGGCTCGGCCCTGACCCGGACCTTCCAGACCTCGCTCCCCGCCGGCGACTACTGCGACGTGCAGAGCGGGCGCACCGTCACCGTCGGCTCCGGCGGCCAGTTCACCGCCACGCTCGGCGCCGGGACCGCCCTCGCCCTGCACGTCGACGCCCGTACCTGCACGGGCACCCCCGCCGGCCCCGGCGGCGCCGCCTTCGCCGTCAACGCCACCACCGTGCCGGGCCAGAACATCTACGTCACCGGCGACCGCGCCGAACTCGGCGGCTGGAACACCGGCGCCGCGCTCAAGCTGGACCCGGCCGCCTACCCCGTGTGGAAGCTCGACGTCACGCTCCCGGCCGGCACGTCCTTCGCGTACAAGTACATCCGCAAGGACGCCTCCGGGAACGTCACCTGGGAGAGCGGCGCCAACCGTACGGCCACCGTTCCCGCGAGCGGCAAGGTCACTCTGACCGACACCTGGCGCAACTGAGCCGCCCGCCCCACAGACCAGGGCCGCCCGGCACCACCTGCCCCATCCACCGGACTCCGTCCGGGGGGACCCCCAGGCCGGGCGGCCCTCAACCCTGCGACACGTACACAAGGAGACCCGCCTTGATACGCCCTGCCGCAGGAGTGCTCGCCGCCGCCCTGGCCGTGACACTCCTGCCCGCCCTCCCCGCCGCGGCCGCCGAGGCCAAGGCGCCCGCCCCGCCCTCGGACGCGAAACTCGCCGCCGCACCGGCCCGCCACGACCTGACCCGCGAGCAGTTCTACTTCGTGCTCCCGGACCGGTTCGCGAACGGTGACCCGCGCAACGACCGTGGCGGACTGACCGGCTCCCGTCTGGAGACCGGCCTGGACCCCACCGACAAGGGCTTCTACCAGGGCGGCGACCTCAAGGGGCTCACCGACCGGCTCGACTACATCAAGGGGCTCGGCACCACGGCCATCTGGATGGCGCCGATCTTCAAGAACCAGCCGGTGCAGGGCAAGGGGGACGACGTCTCCGCCGGCTACCACGGCTACTGGATCACCGACTTCACGCAGGTCGACCCGCACTTCGGCACCAACGCGGACCTGGAGCGGCTGATCGACAAGGCGCACGCCAAGGGGATGAAGGTCTTCTTCGACGTCATCACCAACCACACCGCCGACGTCGTGGACTACCGGCAGGCCTCCTACTCGTACCTGTCGAAGGGGGCGTTCCCCTACCTGACGAAGGACGGCGTGCCGTTCGACGACAAGGACTATGCCGACGGGAAGAAGAAGTTCCCGAAGGTCGACGGGGAGTCCTTCCCGAGGACTCCGTTCGTGCCGGACGCGAAGAAGAACCTCAAGGTGCCGGGCTGGCTCAACGACCCGACGATGTACCACAACCGGGGTGACTCCACCTTCGCCGGCGAGTCCTCCGAGCAGGGCGACTTCTTCGGCCTCGACGACCTGTGGACCGAGCGCCCCGAGGTCGTCAGCGGAATGGAGAAGATCTACCAGAAGTGGGTCAAGGACTTCGACATCGACGGCTTCCGCATCGACACGGTCAAGCACGTCAACACGGAGTTCTGGACCCAGTGGGCGACCGCCCTCGACGAGTACGCGGCCAGGCGCGGACGCGACGACTTCTTCATGTTCGGTGAGGTCTACTCCGCCGACACCGCCGTCACCTCCCCGTACGTGACGCGCGGCCGCCTGGACGCCACCTTGGACTTCCCGCTCCAGGACGCGATCCGCGCGTACGCCTCCCAGGGCGCGGCGGCCTCCCGGCTGGGCTCCGTCCTCGCCGACGACTACCGCTACACCTCGGGCAAGGCCAACGCCTACGAGCAGGTGACCTTCCTCGGCAACCACGACATGGGCCGCTTCGGCTCCTTCCTGAAGCAGGACCGGCCGGGCGCCGCCGAGCAGGAGCTGCTGGGCCGCTACCGGCTCGCCAACGAGCTGATGTTCTTCTCCCGGGGCAACCCGGTGATCTACTCCGGTGACGAGCAGGGCTACACCGGCGCGGGCGGCGACAAGGACTCGCGCCAGCCGCTGTTCGCCTCGCGGGTCGCCGACTACCTGGACGACGACCAGCTCGGAACGGCGCGCACACACGCGAGCGACGCCTACGATCCGGAGCACCCTCTCTACAAGGAGATCAGTGCTCTCTCGAAGCTGACCAAAGCCCACCCGGCCCTGCGCGACGGCATCCAGAGCGAGCGCCTCGCCGACGGCAGCGTGTACGCCTTCGCCCGCACCGACGCCCGCACCCGTACCGAGTACCTGGTCGCCGCCAACAACGGCGCCGAGTCCCGCACCGTCGAGATCGACGCCCCGGCCGGCTCCCAGTACCGCACCCTGTACGGCGGTACCGCGCTGATCCGCGCCTCGGCCGCGGGCAAGCTCACCGTCGTCGTCCCCGCCCTCGGCTCGGTGGTCCTCCATGCCGTCGCCCCCCTCGCCGCCCCCGCTGCCAAGCCCGCCCTGACCCTCAAGGTCCCGGCCCCCGGCGCCTCCGGCACCGTCGAGCTGTCCGCCGACGTCAGCGGCGGCGGCCTGAACCGGGTCGTCTTCGCCGCGCAGACCGGCAACGACAAGTGGCAGGTCCTCGGCTCCGCCGACCACGCCCCCTACAAGGTCACCCAGCACGTCACCGCGCCCGCCGGGACCCCGCTGCGCTACAAGGCCGTCGTCGTCGACTCCGTCGGCCGCACCGCGAGCGCCCTCGCCCAGTCCGTCGCAGGCCAGGCCCCGCCCGTGGAAGCGCCCACCGCAACCCAGCGCGACTACGCGGTCGTCCACTACAACCGGCCTGACGGCGACTACACCGACTGGCGGCTGTACGCCTGGGGCGACATCGCGGACGGCGAGTCCACACCGTGGCCGGCCGGCCACGCCTTCACCGGCCGCGACGCCTACGGCGCCTTCGCGCACGTCAAGCTCAAGCCCGGCGCCTCCTCGGTCGGCTACCTCGTCATCGACAAGGACGGCAACAAGGACGTCGCCGCCGACCGCACCATCGACGTGACGAAGACCGGCGAGATCTGGCTGGAGCAGGGCAAGGAGCCCGCCCGCACCGACCGCCCGGCCTACCCGCCGCAGGACCAGGGCAAGGCCGTACTGCACTACCAGCGCCCCGACGGCGCCTACGACGGCTGGGGCCTGCACGTGTGGACCGGGGCGGCGACCCCGACCGACTGGTCCAAGCCGCTGCTCCCCACCCGTACCGACTCCTACGGCGCGGTCTACGAGGTCCCCCTCGCCGCCGGCGCCACCAGCCTCAGCTACATCCTGCACAAGGGCGACGAGAAGGACCTGCCCACCGACCAGTCCCTGGACCTGAAGGCCACCGGCCACGAGGTGTGGATGCTGGGCGGCCAGGAGAAGTACCTCCTGCCGCAGCCCGCCGGCTCCTCCGCCGCCCTCGACCTCACCAAGTCCCAGGCGGTGTGGATCGACCGCGACACCGTCGCCTGGAACGCCCCCGCGGCCGCCGCCTCCGTCCAGCTCCTCGCCTCCCGCGACGGCGCCGTCAAGGCGGAGAACAGCGCGCTGACCGGCCTGGCCCAGTGGCTGCGGCTGAACCGGACCGAGCTCACCGCCGCCCAGAAGCAGAAGTTCCCGCACCTGGCCGCGTACGCCGCGTTCAGCGTGGACCCGCGTGACCGCGACCGTGTACGGACGGCCCTGCGCGGGCAGCTCGTCGCCTCCGCCCGCGCCGCGAACGGCGCCGTCCTCGCCGCCACCGGCGTCCAGCTCGCCGGCGTCCTCGACGACCTGTACGCGACGACCGCCGCGCTCGGCCCGGTCTTCAAGGACGGCCGCCCCACCCTCTCCGTCTGGGCGCCCACCGCCCAGCAGGTGTCCCTCGAACTCGACGGGCGCAGCGTCGCGATGCGCCGCGACGACGCCACCGGCGTCTGGTCGGTGCGCGGCGAGCGCTCCTGGACCGGGAAGCCCTACCGCTACGCGGTGACCGTGTGGGCCCCCAGCACCCGCCAGGTGGTCCGCAACCTCGTCACCGACCCCTACTCCACCGCCCTGACCGCCGACTCCACCCACAGCCTGGCCGTCGACCTCGCCGACCCCAAGCTGGCGCCGCACGGCTGGAAGACCCTGCGCAAGCCCGCGGCCGTGCCCTTCACCTCCGCGCAGATCCAGGAGCTGCACATCCGCGACTTCTCCGTCGCGGACCGCACCAGCGGCCACCCCGGCCAGTACCTGGCCTTCACCGACACCTCCTCGGCGGGCATGCGCCACCTGCGCGGCCTCGCCACCGCCGGCACCTCCTACGTCCACCTCCTGCCCGCCTTCGACATCGGCACCATCCCGGAGAAGGCCGCGGACCGCACCGAGCCGGCATGCGACCTCACGGTGTACGCGCCGGACTCGCAGGAGCAGCAGGCGTGCGTGGCGGCAGCCGCCGCGAAGGACTCCTACAACTGGGGCTACGACCCGCTGCACTACACCGTTCCCGAGGGCAGCTACGCCAGCGACCCGAACGGCACCGCCCGCACCGTCGAGTTCCGCAGGATGGTCCAGTCCCTGAACGGCGCCGGGCTGCGCACGGTGATGGACGTCGTCTACAACCACACCGTCGCCGCAGGGCAGTCGGACAAGTCGGTCCTCGACCGCATCGTCCCCGGCTACTACCAGCGCCTGCTGGCCGACGGCAGCGTCGCCACCTCCACCTGCTGCGCCAACACCGCCCCCGAGAACGCCATGATGGGCCGGCTCGTCGTGGACTCCGTCGTCACCTGGGCGAAGGAGTACAAGGTCGACGGCTTCCGCTTCGACCTGATGGGCCACCACCCGAAGGCCAACATCCTGGCGGTCCGCGCCGCCCTGGACGCCCTGACACCCGCCAAGGACGGCGTCGACGGGAAGAAGATCGTCCTTTACGGGGAGGGCTGGAACTTCGGCGAGATCGCCGACGACGCCCGCTTCGTGCAGGCCACGCAGAAGAACATGGCCGGGACCGGCATCGCCACCTTCTCCGACCGGGCGCGCGACGCGGTCCGCGGCGGCGGCCCCTTCGACGAGGACCCGCGCGTCCAGGGCTTCGCGTCGGGCCTGTTCACCGAGCCCAACGGCTCGCCCGCCAACGGCACCCCGGCCGAGCAGAAGGCCCGCCTCCTGCACGCCCAGGACCTGATCAAGGTCGGCCTCTCCGGCAACCTCTCCTCCTACGCCTTCACCGACACCTCCGGGCGCCGCGTCAAGGGCTCCGACGTGGACTACAACGGCGCCCCGGCCGGATACGCCGCCGCCCCCGGCGACGCCCTCGCCTACGCGGACGCCCACGACAACGAGACCCTCGCCGACGCCCTGACCTACAAGCTCCCGCCCGCCACCGGCAACGCCGACAAGGCCCGCATGCAGGTCCTGGCCATGGCGACGGCCACCCTCTCCCAGGGGCCGGCCCTCTCCCAGGCCGGCACGGACCTGCTGCGCTCCAAGTCCCTGGACCGCAACTCCTACGACAGCGGCGACTGGTTCAACGCCATCCAGTGGGACTGCCGCGCCGGCAACGGCTTCGGCCGCGGCCTGCCCCCGGCCGCCGACAACGCCCCGAAGTGGCCCTACGCGAAGCCGCTCCTGACGGGACCGGCGCCCACCTGCACCGACATCGACGCCACCGCGGCGGCCCACCGCGACCTGCTGAAGATCCGCACCACCGAGCCGGACTTCGCCCTCGCCACGGCCCAGGCCGTCCAGTCGCGGCTGGCCTTCCCGCTCTCGGGCCGGGAGGAGACCCCGGGCGTGATCACCATGACCCTGGGCGACCTGGTGGTCGTCTTCAACGCCACCCCCACCGCCCAGCCCCAGCGCGTCACCGCCCTCGCGGGCACCGCCTACCGCCTGCACCCGGTGCAGGCGGTCGGATCCGACGCCACCGTCAAGCAGTCCGCCTACGACGTGACGACAGGAGAGTTCACCGTCCCGGCACGCACCGTCTCCGTCTTCACACGACGGTGAGCCGGTCGAGCCGCTTCTCCAGCAGGATCACCCCGTAGGTCCTGCCGTCCATCCCCCGCTTGTCGGGGAGCTCCCCGACCACCCGGTAGCCCGCACCCACGTAGTACGCGAGCAGCCGGGGGTTGGTGGAGACGCAGTCCAGTCGCGCCCGCTCCCGCCCGGTCCTGGCCGTCCGCCGCTCGGCATGTTCGAGCAGCCGGCGCCCCGCTCCGGCGGGAGCGGTCTCGCGCGACACCATCAGCCGGTGCACGTAGCCCGCGACGGGCGGCTGGATCCCCCAGGCCTCCTCGTCGGACCACCACAACTCGTAGGCCCCGCACACCCGCCCGTCGGCGTCGCCGGCGAGCCACACCTCTCCGTCGTGCATCTTCGACCGGAAGTGCGCGGCGTCCTTGTCGCCGGGCTTCCACTGCTCGATCCCGTGCTTCACCATCCAGCGGGCGGCCTCGTCGTACAGCCGCACCAGGGTGCCGGCGTCCTTCTCCACGGCCGGCCGGAACAAGATCCCGTCGTCAATGATCACGCGGGCATTATCGGTGATCACCATGGGTCGTGATCAAGAGAGGGCGCGGTATGCGCGCCCTTTCACACAGCCGGGACCGCTCCACCCGGAACAAGCCCCACCAGGCGCCCCACCAGCTCCCCGAAGGGCCCGTCGGCGGGCTCGCCGGCCAGGATCCGTACGAGGATCCCCGCCATCTCCGCGTCGTACGCGGCACTCACCGCGGCCAGCGCCGCGAAGTCGTGCACCAGCTGGAGCTCCAGCTCGCCGCGCGGGATCCGGCGGCCGTCCAGCCAGATCAGCGCCGTGGACTCGGCGAGCGACACCCAGGAGCGCACCACGAGTTCGAGCCGGGCCGGCACCTCGTCGAGTCCGAGCCCCAGGTGCGTGAGGATCTGCTCGTACGCCGCCTGCCGGACCTCGTCGATCATCGCGTTGGCGCGGCTGCTGCCGACCGCGGGGCCGCCCCGCATCAGGGCGGAGAAGCCCGGCCCGTGGTCCTCGACGAAAGCGAAGAACCGCCCCATCACCCGCAGCAGGCGCGCCCCGAGCGGCCCCTCGCGCGGCTCCACGAACCGCTGCGCCAGCTCGTCGGCGGCCCGCCGCAGTGCCGCCTCGTACAGGCTGAGCTTGCCGGGGAAGTAGTGGTAGACCAGCGGCCGGGATATCCCCGCGGCCGCCGCGATCTCGTCGATCGACACATCGTCGGGCGACCGGTGGCTGAACAGCTCCAGGGCAACCCCGATCAGCTGTTGCCGCCGCTCCTCGACACCCATCCTGCGCCGCACTCCGGTCGTCATGCGGACACCCTACTGGGGAGCGTTCACAGGTCCAGGGTGAGGCGGTCCCCCTTCGCGCGTGAGACGCACAGCAGCATCGACTCCCCGCGCTCCTGGTCGGTGAGCAGGTCGTCTCGGTGGTCCACCTCGCCCGCGAGGACCCGGTGTTGGCAGGTCCCGCAGAACCCCTGCTCGCACGAGTACGGGGTGTCCGGCAGCTCCCTGCGCACCGCGGCGAGCGTGCTCTCCCCGGCGCCGACCTCGACGACCCGTCCCGAGCGGCGCAGTTCGACCGTGAACGCGCGCGCCGCAGGAGGCGTGGCCGACGGCGCGAAGCGCTCCAGGTGCACGGCCGCCGGGTCCCGGACCGCCGCCGTGACGGCCCGCATCAGGGGTTCCGGGCCGCAGCAGTAGACCAGGGTGCCGGGCGCGGTCTGCGCGAGCGGGGTCAGGTCGGGCAGGCCCGCCTCGTCCTCGGGGTGGACCGTGACCCGGTCGCCGTAGGCAGCGAGGTCGTCCAGGAAGGGCATCGAGTCGAGGGAGCGGCCCCCGTACAGCAGGGTCCAGTCGGCGCCCGCCGCGGTGGCCGCGCGGAGCATCGGCAGGATCGGTGTGATGCCGATGCCGCCCGCGACGAACGCGTACGACGGCGCCGGATGCAGCTCGAAGCGGTTGCGCGGGGGGCGCAGTTCCAGCTCTGCGCCCTCGACGAGCCGGGCGTGCGCCTCGCGGGAGCCGCCGCGGCCGTCCTCGACCAGCCGGATCGCGATCCGGTAGCGGCCCGCGTCCGCCGGGTCGCCGCACAGCGAGTACTGGCGGACCCGTCCCGAGGGCAGGGTGACGTCCACATGCGCGCCGGGCGTCCACGCGGGCAGCTCCGGGGATTCCAGGGTCAGTTCCAGCACGTCCTGCGCCGGCTGGACACGGGAGACGACCAGCGCGCGCAGCGCGCGGCGCGGGGAGTGGCCCGAGACCGGTACCTCCAGGGCCGGCAGCGGCCACAACGGGGAGTTCCCGATACGGCGGTTCAGGGCCCGCCTCGCCGCCCAGGCCGCACCGGCGACCGCTGTGGCCGTCGTGACCGCGAGGGCGCGCCTCATGCCCGCACCCCGCCGTTCGCGCCGGGGGAGGAGGCCAAGTAGGCCACCGCCCGGGCCGTCGAGCCCTCCTGCGAGGGGTGGTACGTACGGGAGAGGTACTTCGGGACGGACTTCAGCATGGAGCCGGTCGACGGGAGCACGCCCTGCTGCCCGGCCAGGAAGAACTGCCTGAAGGAGGCCTTGCCGTCGACGAGGTGGGGATCGTTCTCCATGAAGAAGCGGACCCCGCGCTGCCACAGGAAGACCAGGGAGGCGAAGGCCGTCGCCCAGGTCCGGGCCCGGCGGCGGTAGCCCCCGTCGAGGTGCATGAAGAGGTCGAAGGCCACCGAGCGGTGCTCGACCTCCTCCGCCCCGTGCCAGCGCAGCAGGTCCAGCATGGTGGGGTCGGCGCCCCGCCGGTCGAGTTCCTCGGCGCCCAGCACCCAGTCGCCGAGGAACGCCGTGTAGTGCTCGATCGCCGCGATCATCGCGACCCGCTCCATCAGCCACCAGTGCCGGGCCCGGCCCGGCGGGAGGGTCCGGTCGCCGAGCAGTTTCTCGAACAGCCAGTCCACCTGGGCGGTGTAGGGGGTCGGGTCGAGACCCAGCCGCTTCAGGTGCGGGAGGACGTCGTCGTGGGCGGCGGCGTGCATGGCCTCCTGGCCGATGAAGCCGACGACGTCCTCCCGCAGCCGCTCGTCCTCGATGTACGGGAGCGCCTGCTTGTAGACGTGCACGAACCACCGCTCGCCGGCGGGCAGCAGCAGGTGCAGCACGTTGATCATGTGCCCGGCGAAGGGTTCGCCGGGCAGCCAGTGCAGCGGGGTGTTCTCCCAGCCGAAGGACACGTTGCGGGGCCTGAGGTCCACGTGTTCCGACGCCACGGGGGCGGGCGCGAGCGGCGTATTAGACATGGCGTCAATGTACTGATGGGTACAGGGGGTGAGAAGACCCCTGCGCCGACTTGTCCGCCCGCCGGCCTCCGGCGGGCGGACAAGTCCGGCTACCGCCCGGTGCCGCCGCTCGCCAGCGCCCACTCGCGGTTCAGCGAGCCCAGCGGGATCCGGCGCTCGAAGGCGGGCGTGCCGAACAGGGAGAGCTGCAGCTGGAGCTGCCCGCTCAGGTCGAAGCCGCCGTACAGCGCCCAGGCTCCGCTGACGGAGGCCTTGCCGTCGCTGGACGCGGTCGCCTTGACGTCGGCCTCGCCGCGCAGGTACGGGGCGAAGTCGCCGGTGACGCCGACGGCGCCGTAGAGGCCGACGGACGCCTCGGCGCCGAGCGCGCCCTTGACCCGCCCGGCGGCGGTGACGGTCGCCTGGACCGGCGTGCTCTTCACGTTCGAGGAGCTGACCGGGGTCCAGCCCTTGCCGAAGGCGTAGCTGCCGCCGACCTTGAAGTCGCCCTTGACGTCCTGCTGGACGTCGAGGGTCACCTTGCCGTCGGCCTCCACCTGGATGTAGCAGGTCAGGCCGAGGTTGACGACGACCGGCACCGGGCCGACCTGGATGACCGGCGAGGTGTGCAGCTTGGCGAAGGGGATTCGCTTGGGCGCACCGGTGCTCGCGGCGGCGCGGCCCTGGAGCTTCCACTGCGAGGACCAGTCGCCGCTCATCCCGAGGAAGGCGCCGCGCGGGCCGGAGCCGCCGCCCTGGCTGCCGTCGTAGGAGAACTCGACCTGCGGGGCGAGCTGGACGAAGCCGGAGACCGAGGCGCCGGCCGAGGCGGGGGCTTCCGGGGCGGTGTCGACGGAGGCGTTCACGTCGAGCCGCAGGTTCCCGAGGGGCAGCTTGGCGCCCTCGGGGCCGAACTTCAGGCCCTCGCTCTTGGCCCAGGAGAAGGTGACTCCCTTCATCAGGGGCTCGACGACGACCGCCGACGGGTCGACGGGGACCTTGCCGTCGGCCTTGTCGTCGTTGAGGACGGCGGCCAGTGTCGTCGAGGCGGTCTTGACCTCGGTGCCGCGGTCGGTCTTGCCGACGACCTCGGTGACCTTGGCGAGCAGGCCGTTCGGGGCGCCGGGCGCCGGGGCGCTGGCGATGACATCGCCCGCGGCGACGGGCTTGTCGGCCTCGGGCGACTTCTCCGTCGACGGTGCCTGGGAGGGCCCCTTCGGCGGGGCCTTGGCTATGACGGCCCGACCGGTCGCGGCGTCGTACGAGGCGACCTTGAGCGTGGACTTCTCGGTCCGGCCCTTCGAGCCGCTGCGGGCGACGGCCGCGGGCGTGGGCTCGCCCTGGGGGGCGGCGGCCACGTCCAGCTGCTGCGACGTGCCGTCGGCGGACGGGGTGAGGGGGGCGGGCGCGGCCGGTTCGGCGCCGGTGTGGGAGGTCGATGCGCAGCCGGTGGCGGTGAGCGCGAGGGCGGTCAGACCGGGGAGGAGGAGGCTGCGGGCAAGCGTGCGCACGTGGTGAACCTTCAAAAGGGGCAGGGGTGTGGGGGATTACCGATCGGTAACCGGAATCCGATCATGCCACGTGTGCGCAGCGACCGTCATGTCCGGATCCCGCCAACTCCCTTCAGCCGCCTGGTCGTTGAATCTTCACACGACCTCGCGGCTGTCCCGGGTCCGCTGCCTGCCCCGCCTCGGCCGTCAGCGCAGCACGCCCGCCTTCGTGCCGTCCGTGAGCTTCCCGGACAGGTCGACCTGCGCGCCGGCGGGCGCCTGGACCGCCAGCCGGTTGCCGTTCGCCGAACCGTTCACGCCGCCGCCCGACACCGACAGCGACGCGAACTGTGCGCTGCCCGCCGCCAGGACGTACCACTGGCCCGCCCGCGACTTCCACAGCACGCCCGCCAGCACCCTCGGCTCCCGGGGCCCGCACGCCGCGGCGCCTTCCGCGGCCGCCGCCTGCGCCGCCGCGGCCGAGCCCGGCGCCAGGAACTGGGCCTGCACGCGGTCCGCCGCGCCCTGCCAGGTCTCGGCCCGCGTACAGAGCCAGGTCGCCGTCCCGTCGCCCTCCGGCAGCGGCTGCTTCGCGTACGTCCAGGCGTTGACCGTACGGACCCCGTGCGAGCGGACCGACGGAAGCAGGCAGGCGATCCTCGACCAGTCCGCGAGCTCCGCGGCCTCCGTCACGTTCCGCTCGGCCCCCGGCGCCCCCGAGGTCAGCCGGGCCGGGGTCAGCTCACCCAGGTCGGTGATCAGCCGGGTGGCTCCGTCCCCGGTCAGGGACAGGGCGGTCCAGCTCGTGCAGTCGCCTGTCGGCGCCGGACCCGGCACCGGCGGGGTGACCCCGTCCTGCGTCGTCTTCAGCACCGCCGGCGGGCCGCCGGGCCCCAGCAGGTCCCGCAGGGCCACCCCCGTCACCCAGGGCGCGGTCAGGTAGCGGACGTTGCCGTCGACCCGGCTGACGACCAGCGCGGTCGCGGTGTCCGCCGAGGCGCCGTCGGTCCGGGCGAAGTCCAGGGCCGCGCCCGCCGGTCCCGAGCGCGGCTCGGCGTAGCGGACCACGCGCAGACCGTCGTACAGCAGGACCACCACGGCCTGGTCGACGGCGCCCGCGAACAGCAGC
This sequence comes from Streptomyces sp. NPDC060232, assembly GCF_042726555.1. Taxonomy (NCBI): domain Bacteria; kingdom Bacillati; phylum Actinomycetota; class Actinomycetes; order Kitasatosporales; family Streptomycetaceae; genus Streptomyces; species Streptomyces sp. NPDC060232. Next base: position 145,252 of record NZ_JBHXAG010000017.1, read on the forward strand.
TGCGCCGGCCCCATCGGCGGCCCCGACGGCGTCCCCGGGGTGGCCGACACGACCACGGAGGAGCCGGGCCGCGCCCAGACCGCCAGCGCCCGCCGCAGCAGCGCCGTGTCGTCCGCGCGGTCCCCGCGGGCCGGCCAGGTCGAGAAGTCCGTACGGGAGGACGTGTGCCAGAGCGCGGGCGCGGCCCGGACCAGCTTCCCCGGATCCAGGGCCAGTTCGGCCGCGGCGTTGCGCGCGTACGGCGGGGCGGCGGCCCCGTCCGCACCCCAGCCCCCGACGGGCAGCGCGAGGAGCGCCCCGCACACGGCGAGGGCGGCCGCGGCGGCCAGCGCGGCCCGCGTCAGGCGGCGGCGCCGCAGCAGGTCGGTGGGCCGGGCCTGGAGCACGCACGGGTCGAACTCGGGGGAGGCGAACAGCCCGTCGTTCGCCGGATCCCCGGACTCCCGGGCCGCGGCGGCCGGGTCCGGGACGCCGGCCTCGTCGAGCACCCGGAGCACCTCCGGCTCGGGCAGCCGCTCCAGCGCCCGCAGCACGCAGGCGGCCCGGCCCGGGCCGTCGAGGGTGGCCAGCCACTGGTCGAGGGCGAGCTCCTCGGCCCCGCCCGAGCGGGGGAACAGCCGCAGGCCCCACACCTGGGGCAGCGCCGGCGGGAGCTGCGCACGCCGCGGCAGCGCCCGGAACGTCAGCGGGAGTCCCGCCTCCAGGGCCGCACGGAGCACCCGCAGCCGGACGTACGCGTACCCGGAGTCCTCCGGGCCGCCCCGCTGCCCCGGGACCCCGCCCTGCACGGCCGCGGCGCCGGCCGCCGCCCCCCGCCGCCCGCGCGGCAGCGCCCGCTGGACCAGCGAGTGCGCGGTGAGCACCCGCCGCTTGCGGCCGAGGGCGGGGGGCAGCACCAGATAGGCGAGCCGCACCAGCCGCGGGTAGTGCTCGACGATGGCGGCCTCGGCCTGCTCGACGTCCGGCGGCACGGGGCCCACGGGGGGCAGGGAGCGGGTGGCGGTATCCGGCGCAGTCACGTTCAGCAGAACGAGCGAATCGTCGGATGGTCACCCCCTGCCCCGCCTGCGGGGGGCTCAGCCCACCAGGCGGTTCAGCCCGTCAGGCGGGACCGGAGCGCCTCGACCGTCTCGTCCGGGACGCCGAGCCCCTCGCGCACGTACTTCTCCATGGAGCCGTAGCGCGTCTCGACCTCGTCGAGGGCGGCCTCCAGGTAGGAGGGGAAGACCCCGATCAGCGCGAGCGCGATGTCCGGGTTGCCGCCGGCCGCCGTGAAGCCCTCGATCATCGGGGCGAAGGCCTGCTTGACCGCCGGGTTCACGGAGAGGTATTCGGCCATCAGGGTGTCGTCGTCCGCGCCGAGCAGCGACAGGATGACGGTCGCGCCCCAGCCGGTGCGGTCCTTGCCGGCCGTGCAGTGGAACAGCAGTGGGCCCGCCTGGGGGTCGGCGGCCTCGGTGAGCAGCATGCGATAGGCGGCCTGCGCGGAGCCGGAGCGCACGAAGGCCCGGTAGGTGTCGGCGAAGAGGGCCTGCGTCCTGCCGCCGCCCAGCCGCTCCTCCGCCACGACCGGGTCGGCGAGAAGGTCCTTGAGCTGCACAGCGGCGGGCTTCCTGCCCGCGCCCCGCAGCTGGTCGGCGAGGACGTCGCCGACCAGGAGGCGGGCCCCGGCCGGTATGCGGTCGGGGTGGTCGGCGCGTTCCGCGTCGGTGCGGAAGTCGATGACGGTACGCACATCCAGAGCCGCCACCACCGGGTCGGCGTCGAGGTCGAGCCGGTCGAGCTGGCCGGAGCGCAGCACCAGGCCGGGGCGGACGGTGCGGGCGCCGGAGAGCGGGGTGCCGCCGAGGTCGCGGAGGTTGGCGACGGTGGTGGACGGGGTGGCGGTCATCGTGGCGGCTCCAGCGGTGTTCGAGTGACGCATGTCGTTCGGTGGTGCGGTCGCCCGGTTGGTGGCGCGAGGCGGGTGGCGGGTGGCGCGGCGGTGGAGCGATTCAGGCTATTTTCTGACGCTTCGCACCGGAGAGGCAATCGAGGGTCAGTGAGACCCCTATGCCGATGGCGAGCGCCGCGAGGTGCCCCGCGTCCGTGAAGGTCCGGCCCCGCTTGAGGACCGGTGCCGCCGCGAGCGCCAGCAGTCCGGCCCGGGCGGCCGCGCGGACGGCCCCGCGGGGCAGGGCGGAGGTCAGCGCGCCGAGGACGGCGTTGAACCCGTAGCTCGTCCCCACGTCCAGGGCGCGCCGGGTCGCGGAATCCGCGGTCCTGCGCAGCCCCCCGTAGACGAGGAGGGTCGCCGAGGCGTGCCCGAACAGGAACACCGCGGCCGTCCACCAGGCCCCGTACGCGTACTCCGCGTAGCCCAGCACCGCGACCAGCAGCAGCGCGTACGGCAGGGGCATCGGCTCTTCGACGACGAGAGCGCTGCTCAGCAGCGTCTCCCAGCGCCCGGCGGCGAGGTTGTCGACGTTGGTCGAGCAGTCCCGGAGCAGCCGCTCCCGGTCGGCCGGTCCGGTGCGCTCCAGGGCGTACGCCCCGAGCTGGACTCCGCCGGCGTACACCGCGCCCCATCCCTGATCTTGCGTGGGTATCCCCGGCTTCGGCCGGGGAGGGAAACGCATCTTAAGGCCGCTGTGACCCGCAGGTCACAGCGGATGCTTCTGCTGCTCGATGTACTGACGGATCACCGTGAGCGGTGCGCCTCCGCACGATGAGGCGAAGTAGGAGCGGGACCAGAAGACGGAGCCTATCCCGGTCCGGTTGATTCGGCCGGTGTACTCGGCTCGTAGGTAGCGGGAGCTGACGCCCTTGAGGCTGTTGATCAGCTTGGACAGGGCGATCTTCGGCGGGTAGTGCACGAGCAGGTGGACATGGTCGGCTTCGCCGTTGAACTCGCGTAGTTCCACGTCGAAGCCGGCGCACACCTCGCGCATGATCTCTTCGCACCGCTTGAGCATGGCGTCATCGAAGACGCCACGCCGGTACTTGGTGACGAACACCAAATGTGCATGCAGGTTGTAGGAGACGTGACGGCCAGTGCGAATGTCGGGATCCGGGTTCCAGCGTGGTGACATACGCCAAGGGTAGTATGATCTCGCGAGCCGGCCAGGAAGGGGGTGGGCCGGATGATCCGTGCGTATAAGTTCCTCATACGGCCCACGGTGGGCCAGCAAGCCGCACTCGGCGAGATGCTGCGTGACCACTGCGCGCTCTACAACGCGGCCTTGCAGGAACGCCGCGACGCCTACCGGCACGCTTCGAAGACGAGCATCACGTACGGAATGCAGTCGGCGCAGCTCAAGGAGATCCGGGCGTTCGACCAGGAGCGTCAGGGCCGTTGGTCGTTCTCGTCGCAGCAGGCGACGCTTCGCCGTCTCGACAAGGCGTTCGCCGCGTTCTTCCGCCGGATCAAGTCCGGGGAAACGCCCGGATACCCGCGTTTCCGTGGGGTGAACTGGTTCGACACGGTGGACTTCCCCAAGGACGGCGACGGCTGCCGCTGGGACTCCACGCCGCACGACCCCGTCACCCGTGTCCGCTTCCAAGGTGTCGGCCACGTCAAGGTCAACCAGCACCGGCCGGTGGTCGGCAAGGTCAAGACCGTCTCGGTCAAGCGTGAGGGCAAGCGCTGGTACGTCATCCTCACCGCCGAGCAGCCCCGGCCCGAGCCGCTTCCCGCGACCGGCTCTGTGGTCGGCATCGACATGGGCATCGCCTCGTTCCTCACCACCTCCAACGGTGAGCACATCGAGAACCCACGGCACGGCCGGAAGGCCGCCGCGAAGCTCGAAGCCGCACAGCAGAAGCTCAGCCGGTTCGGACGCATCCGCCGGGGCAAGCGGACCGCGAATCATCAGCGGGCCGTCCAGCGGGTTGCCGATCTTTGTCGAAAGGTGCGCCGCCAGCGCCTCGACCACGCACATAAGACCGCGCTCGGGCTGGTCCGTGACCAGGACCTGATAGCGCACGAGGATCTCAGGATCCGCAACATGGTCAAGACGGCCGCGCCGAAGCCGGACCCGGAACAGCCGGGCGTCTTTCTGCCCAACGGTGCCGCCGCCAAGACCGGACTCAACCGTTCGATCTCGGATGCCGGATGGGGGGTGTTCCTGACGATCCTGCACGCCAAGGCTGAAAGCGCCGGACGGGAAGTGATCGCCGTGGACCCCTGCAACACTTCCCGGAGCTGCCCCGAATGCGGGCACGTCAGCGCGGAGAACCGGCCCACCCAGGAAAGGTTCCACTGCGTTAGCTGCGGCCACCAGGCGCACGCTGACACGGTGGGTGCGATCAACGTTCTACGGGCCGGGCTGGTCCGTCGCGATGCCACCCCGGCATAGCGAGAAGCCTCCTCATTTACGAGGGGGAGGAGTCACGGAAGTGGATTCACATGCTCATGATCGGATAAGCCTCTGGCGGAAGCCAAGGGGCGTCGTGCGAACATGTCCCGGCCATGTTCGAATCCTTCGCGCCGCTGCGCGCCACCCGAGCCGCGATGTTCGCGGCGATGTGCGTGGCCCTGGGCGCGGTGGGGCATTCGTACATGTCCGGCACGGACATCCCCTTCTTCGGCCTTATCGGTGCTTTCGCGGTGACCTTCGGCCTCGCCTGGCTCGCCGCCGGACGGCGGCGGGGACCCGTGGGGATCGCCGTGGCCGTACTCGCCGTACAGGGCGTGCTGCACCTCGTCTTCTCCGGCAGTCAGGCGGCGGAGACCACCGACGGGCCCGCCGCGATGCGGCAACACCTCCACCACGTGTCCGCGGCCGACGCGAGCCTGGGGGACGTGGCGGGTACGGCTGACCTGGCTGGGACGGCCGGTCACGGCGGCGCCGGGATGATCGCCGCGCACCTGCTCGCCGGGCTGCTCTGCGCCGCCTGGCTCGCCCGGGGCGAAGCCGCCGTCTTCCGGCTGGCCCGCGTCCTGGGCGCCGCCGCGCTGCACGCCGCCCGGCCGCTCGCCCGCGCGCTCGACCTGGTGCGGGCCCGGGTGGCGGCCGTACCGGCCCCGCCCGCCTTCCCCGCCCCGTACCCGGATCGGGAGCCGCGCCGGCTGCGCGGAGCGGTACACGCCCACGCCGTGGTGCGCCGCGGGCCGCCGCGGGGCGGCAGCGCACACCGTTTCACGGCCCCCGGCCGTCCTGCCCGCGCCTGATCCGGCGCACCCCCACGGCGCATCCGCGCGAGGGAGGCGAGGCCCGGGGCCGCAGTCCCCATGCCTTCGCCAACCCCTAGGACCACCATGTCCCTTGACGAGTTCCAGGACGTCCGCACCCCGGACTCCGACCCGCCCGCCACCTCCACACGCCGCGGCGGCAACTGGGCGGCCGTACGCCCGCTGCTCCTGCGCATGCACTTCTACGCGGGCCTGCTCATCGCCCCGCTGCTGTTCCTCGCCGCCGCCACCGGGCTGCTGTACGCCGCCTCCTGGCAGGCCGAGAAGATCGTCTACGCCGACGAGCTGACCGTCGCCCGCGTCGGCGACGGCGCCCTGCCGCTCAGCGCCCAGGTCGAAGCGGCCAAGGGATCCGCACCGCAGGGCGAGGTCGTGTCCGTGTGGCCCGGCCCCGACGCCGAGGCCACCACCCGCGTGATCATGGAGAGTTCAGGCCTCGCCGAGGGCGAGACCCTCACCGTGTTCGTGGACCCGTACACCGCCGAGGTGCGCGGGCAGCTCACCACCGTCGGCGACGCGCTGCCGCTGCGGGCCTGGCTGAGCACGTTCCACTCCAACCTCCAGCTCGGGGAGTTCGGCCGCAACTACAGCGAGATGGCCGCCAGCTGGATGTGGGTGGTCGCCCTCGGCGGCCTCGCCCTGTGGATCGGCCGCCGCCGCAAGCGCAGGGCGCAGCTCGTCCTGCCGGACCGCACGGCCACCGGGCGCCGCCGGACCCTGTCCTGGCACGGGGCCGTCGGCCTCTGGTCCGTCGCCGGACTCGTCGTCCTCTCCGCCACCGGCCTGACCTGGTCGAAGTACGCCGGTGAGAACATCGGGCAGCTCCAGGACAGCCTCGGCGGGGCCACTCCCGCCGTCTCCGCCAAGCTGAACCCGGGTGCGGAGGCCGGCGGCGCCGACGAGCACGCGGGCCACCACATGCCCGAGGGTGCGGAGATGCCCCCGCCCGCCCCCACCGCCGACGTGGGCATCGACCGGGCCGTGGCCGCCGCCCGGGACGCCGGCGTCACCGAGGCGATCCGCGTGACCCTGCCGGCCGAGGGCAAGGGGTACGTCATCAAGGAGCAGGACAAGCAGGTGCCGGTGCACTTCGACACCGTCGCCGTCGATCCGGCCGACGCCCGGGTCATGGACGAACTGCGCTTCGCCGACTACCCCCTCCTCGCCAAGCTGACCCGCTTCGGCATCGACCTGCACATGGGCCAGACCTTCGGCCTCGCCAACCAGGTCGTGCTCGCCGCGCTGGCCGTCGCCCTGATGCTGCTCATCTTCTGGGGCTACCGCATGTGGTGGCTGCGCCGGCCGACGAAGGACCGCGCGCTGTCGGTGGGCCGCGCGCAGCCGCGCGGCGCCTGGCGCAAGCTGCCCGTGACCGTGGTGCTGCCGCTGGCCGCGGTGACGGCGCTGGTGGGCTGGTTCATCCCGCTGCTCGGGATCAGCCTGGCCGCCTTCCTGGTGGTGGACCTGCTGCTCGGTCTCGTGACACGCCGTCGGGCGGCGGCGGCCGCGGCCGCGTAGCGCGGGGCGTACTTGTAGCCCACCCGGCGCCTCCCGTCACCCGTTCGCCTCGCGGACGCGCCCACCGCCCTCAGGCGGGCGGCGGCGCGTCGGCGGTGGGCTCCCGGTCCGGTGGGAAGGTGAGGCGGCTCCAGGTCGGACCGGTGGACCAGTCCTTTTCGTCGCGGGCCCAGCGGGTCATGACCGCCGCGACCTCGGCCGCCGTGGGCAGGTACGTCTGGAAGTGCCGGTCGGCGGAGCCGGCGCGGTGCTCCAGCTGGTAGTCGTCGCCCTCGTCGTGCCACACCTGTATGTACTCGTCCGGATCCGCCGTCAGCCGCTCGACGACGACGAAGTGGTCCCCGTCCGCGCCGATGCGCGCCACGAGTTCGGACAGAAAGCCGAGCGCGGGCCGTTCGTAGGACTCGCCGCGCTCCGTGTGGATCCTGATCGCCAACATGGGTCCACCGTGCCACCCGGCACTGACAACGCCCGCCGGGCCTCGGGAGGCTCGGCGGGCGTCGGTGTCCGGGGGAGGAGGCGGCCGTCAGGCCAGGCCGTCAGGCCAGGCCGTCCTTCTCCAGGCCGGTGCAGCAGGTGTCCGTGATCAGGCGGGTCACCACGTACGGGTCCACGTTCGCGTTCGGGCGGCGGTCCTCGATGTAGCCCTTGCCGTCCTGCTCCACCTGCCACGGGATGCGGACCGAGGCGCCGCGGTCCGAGACGCCGTAGCTGAACTCGTTCCAGGGGGCGGTCTCGTGCAGACCCGTCAGGCGCTCGTCGATGCCGGCGCCGTAGTTCTTCACGTGGTCGAGCGGCTTGCTGCCCTCGCCCAGGGCCTCGCAAGCCGAGATGATCGCGCGGTAGTCCTCGCGCATCGCCTTCGTGGAGAAGTTGGTGTGGGCACCCGCGCCGTTCCAGTCGCCCTTGACCGGCTTCGGGTTCAGCGTCGCGGAGACGTTGAAGTCCTCGGCGGTGCGGTAGAGCAGCCAGCGCGCGATCCACAGCTGGTCGGAGACCTCCAGCGGGCCCACCGGGCCGACCTGGAACTCCCACTGGCCGGGCATGACCTCGGCGTTGATGCCCGAGATGCTCAGGCCCGCCGCGAGGCAGTGGTCCAGGTGCTTCTCGACGATCTCGCGGCCGAAGATCTCGTCCGAGCCGACACCGCAGTAGTAGCCGCCCTGCGCGGCAGGGAAGCCGCCCACCGGGAAGCCCAGCGGACGGGCGCCGTCGAAGAAGGTGTACTCCTGCTCGATGCCGAAGATCGGCTCCTGGCCGGCGAACTTCTCGGCGACCGGACGCAGCAGCGCGCGGGCGTTCGACTCGTGCGGGGTCATGTCGATGTTCAGGACCTCGCACAGCACCAGGACGTCGTCCCCGCCGCGGATGGGGTCGGGGCAGGAGAACACCGGCTGCAGGACCCTGTCGGACGCGTGGCCCTCGGCCTGGTTGGTGCTCGATCCGTCGAAGCCCCAGATCGGCAGCTCGGCGCCGTCGGCCAGGATCTTCGTCTTGGAGCGAAGCTTCGCCGTCGGCTCGGTGCCGTCGATCCAGATGTATTCAGCCTTGTAGCTCACGGGCCCCATCCTCAGACTCTGCGGGTGCTGCTGGACGCTGCTTCATCGCTGCGGTGTTGACCGCAGCGTGCCCGCCCGCGATTTCTCCTCCGTTGCCCGTGTGTGAACCCCGTGTTACCGAGGTTCATGCCACTGCTCGGGCGGCGTGTGCGGGTTGGCGGTCGAGCACCCGTCCGGGTGGGGCACACTGGCCGCGTGAGCATTTCGTCTGATGTGAGCCCTGCCGGAGACCGTGCCGGAGATCCCGCCGCGACCACCGCCGCGACCGCCGCGACCACCGCCGCGACCACCGCCGCGACCGCCGAGAGCGCCGCCGCGACCGCCGAGAGCGCCGCCGCGACCGCCGAGAGCGCCGCCGCGACCGCCGCCGGTCAGGCCCCCGCAGCCCCCCGCCCCCGGGTCGGGCTGCTGGGCACCGGCCCCTGGGCGCACCGCACGCACGCCCCCGCCCTCGCCGCACACGCAGGCTCCGACTTCGCCGGTGTGTGGGGCCGGCGGCCCGAAGCCGCGGCGGAGCTGGCGGACGAGTACGGCGTGAAGGTGTACGAAGACCCCGACGCGCTGTTCGCCGACTGCGACGTCGCCGCCTTCGCCCTGCCGCCCGACGTCCAGGCCCCGCTCGCCGTGCGCGCGGCCGCCGCGGGATGCCACCTGCTGCTCGACAAGCCCGTTGCGACGACACCGCAGGACGCCGAGGCCGTCGCCGACGCGGTCGCCCGCCACGGGGTCGCCTCCGTCGTCTTCCTCACGCTGCGCTTCGCCGAGCCCACCGCGGGCTGGGTCGCCGAGCAGGCCGCCCGCACCGGCTGGTTCACCGCGGCCGCGCACTGGCTGGGCGCCGTCTTCCCGCCCGACGGCACGCCCGGCGCCTACGCCGACTCGCCCTGGCGCAAGGCCAAGGGCGGGCTGTGGGACGTCGGTCCGCACGCCCTGTCCGTCCTGATCCCGGTCCTCGGGGACGTCACCGGGGTCAGCGCCACCCGCGGCCCCTCCGACGTCGTCCAGCTGGCGCTGCGGCACGCCTCCGGCGCGGCCAGTACCGCCGTGCTCAGCCTGGGCGCGCCGCGCGCGGCCGCCGGGGTCGGGCTGGAACTGCGCGGCACCGAGGGCGTGCACGAACTGCCCGGCTGGAGCGACGTACCGGGCGCCTACGGGCGGGCACTCGACGCGCTGCTCACCGCCGCCCGGACGGGCGTACCGGATCCGCGCGGAGCGGAGTTCGGGGCCCGGCTGACGGAGATCCTGGCGCAGGCGGAGGCGCAGCTCCCCGAGTAGAGGCGCAGCTGCCTATTTGATGAGGGCGTTGGCGACGATGATGGCGAGGCCGATGGTGGCGTCGGCCAAGCCGATCAACAGGGCCGAACCGGCCCGGTAGCCCACGCGGAGTGCCACGACCGAACCCCAGGTGAACAGCAGGGCGGTGTTCAGGCCGAGCCCGACGGCCGTCACCCCGTACGAGTCCCAGTCGAAGATCCCGGAGACGATCAGCAGCAGGACGGTGGGCAGGGCGGCCGCGATCAGCGGCCACTCGTTCCACAGCGCCAGGGCCAGGAGCCGCCACCGGTGCCCGGCCGAGCCCTGTTCGTGGGACGCCATGTGGTGGGCGTAGCCGTGCGCGAGTCCGGCCGTGGCCGCCGTCACGAGCACCCAGCTGGCGTCGTAGTACGGGGTGAAGTCGCCGCCCTTCTGATCGAGCGCGGCCAGCAGCCCGCTGGCCAGGACCGTCCCGTACACCCCGCCGAACATCCAGTCGACCCCTCGCCGGGACGGGGGGAACGGGTGTGCGCTGGGGGCGGGTTGTTGCGGCTGCTGCTCGGTCACGGCGAGTCCTTTGGTGCGGTACGTCCCATTTTGGTGCTCCGGTCACCCTACGAGGTGCGGGGTGGGGACGAGTGAAGGAGAGTGGCCGGGCCGACCCGCCGTGCGTGCCCGCGCCCGGCTACCGGTCCGCCGCCGTCCGGCGGGCCACCTCCGCAAGGGCGTCCACGGCGCGACCGAACGCCGAGTCCGGGGGTGCCGTCGGCGGCCAGGGCCCGGTACGGCGGCAGCCGCGTCCCGCGGGCCGTCGGCCGCTGCGCACGGCGGTGCGCAGGGCCGGGGCGAGGGCGGTGGGCCGGGCACCCTCGGCGGGCCGCTCCAGGTGCAGGTCGGACCCGGAGGCGGTGGCGGAGTCGGAGTGGGTGCCGGAGCCGGAGCCGGAGCCAGAGCCAGAGCCGGATCCGGAGCCGGAGTCACCGGCGCGGCTCCGAGGCGAAGACGGCATGGGTGTCCGTCAGGAAACGGCGGACGGTGTCGCGTTCGGCGGGGCCGAAGGAGTCCAGCACCCTCAGCACCCCGTCGATCAGCGGCCCGAAGAACTCCCGGCCCAGGCGGATCGCCGCCGGCTCCACCCGCAGCAGGATCCGGCGCCGGTCCTGGTCGTCGCGGATCCGGGCCACGTGGCCGAGCCGCTCCAACCGGTCGATCACGGCGGTGGTGCCCGCGGAGTTGAGGCCGAGCCGGGCGCCGAGCAGGCCCGCCGTGGCGGGCTCGGCCGCGCGGTCCGCGTCCAGCAGGCAGATCAGGGCCCGTACGTCGGTGGGGTGCATGCCGTTGCGGGCGGCGAACTCCCCCTGGCGCAGGCCGAAGTCGACGGTCACCGCCCGCAGCAGGTGCACCAGCTGGAGGTTGTCCGGCTCGCGGCCGTCCGGCTCGCCGAGTTCGCCCGGCTCGTGGTTGTCGTGCACATCGCCTCCCGCCTAACATCTCGTTCAGCGAGATTATCGCCTGGCGAGACATTGGAGCAGCCCGTGTCCTCTCCCACCTCCTACTCCTCCTTCCGCGCCGCCTACGACGAGGTGCTCGGCGGATGGCCCGGCCCTGTAGAGGCCGTCGACCTGCCGACCCCCTACGGGGTCACCCGCATCAACAGCTGCGGCCCGCTCGACGCCCCGCCGCTGGTCCTGCTTCCGGGCGGCGGGGCCACCTCCGCGGTGTGGGGTGCCTGCGCCGCCGCCGGGGCGGCCCGCACCCACCGCGTGCACGCCGTGGACCTGGTGGGCGAACCAGGACTCAGCGTCCCGGAGCCCGGGCGGCCCCTGCGGACCGCCGGGGATCTGGCCGACTGGCTCGACGCGGTGCTCGACGGGCTCGGCCCGCGCGGACCGGTGACCCTCGGCGGGCACTCGTACGGGGCCTGGATCGCCGCCCATCACGCAGCCAGGCGGCCCGCCCGGACCGGCCGCCTCGTCCTGCTCGACCCGACCCAGGTCTTCGCGGGACTGCGCCCCGGCTATGTCCTGCGCGCCCTGCCCATGCTGCTGCGGCCCACCCCGCGGCGGATCCGCTCCTTCCTCGCCTGGGAGACCGTCGGGGCGGCCCTCGACCCGGCCTGGCTCCGGCTCCAGGACGAGACCGCCCGCTTCCCGGCCGCCCGGCCCGTCACCGGCCCGCGCCCGGACCTCGGCCGGCTCGCGCAGCCGCCCGGCGGGCGGGCGGGGATCCGGGTGGACGTCCTCTTCGCCGGGCGGGCCCGCTGCCACGACTCCGTCCGGGCCGCCCGCGCCGCGCGCGAGGCGCTGCCGGGTGCGCGCGTCGACGTACTGCCCGGGGTCTCGCACCACGCGCTGCCCCTGACGGCCGCCGCCGAGATCGCCCGCCTGCTCGCGGGCTGAGACCCGCGCGTCTGTGCCGAAGCGACCCGAAGAGTCGCCGTTCTCCTGACCTGTCCGCCGGTCCGGCCTTCGCGGCCACTTCCCCCCACCGTCCCGCTCGCGTCCCCCAGTCTCGCCCGCTGTACGGCGCCTGCCCGCGCTGCTCCGACGCCGAGATCTGGCGTCCTGAGGACCGGCGGAGTGGGGCTGCGAGCCCCTCCACCACGCGGTCAGCGAGCGCTACCGCGCCTGCACGGCGGTCACGCCCGCCGCGTCCGGACGGTACGGGACAGGGCGTCGCGGACGGCCTCTTCGGAGCGGGCGACCACGGCCGTGCCGTCCTCGGCGGTGATGATCGGGCGCTGGATGAGCTTCGGGTGCGCGGCCAGGTGGGCGATCCACCGGGCCCGCGCCGCGTCCGTCTCCTCGCGCGGCAGGTCCCCTACGCCGGTCTCCTCGGCCAGCGGGTCCGACGTGCGGGTGATGTCCCACGGCTCCAGCCCGAGACGGCCCAGCACCTCGCGGATCTCGTCCTGCGACGGCACGTCCTCCAGGTAGCGGCGGACGGTGTACTCGGCGCCCTCCGCGTCCAGGAGGGTGAGCGCGCCACGGCACTTGGAACAGGCGGGATTGATCCAGATCTCCATGCCCCCAACCCTATCCAGGGCCCGTCTGGCCAGGGGCTTCTGTCAGTGGTCCCCGGTAAAATCGAGGAAGAACGACAGGAAGCCAACTACCGTTTGGGAGGCTGTAGATGGCCACTGCCAGCACCGTCCGGCCCGTCCAGAAGAAGCCGCTGCCGGCGGGCCTGCCCCGCGAGTGGTACGAGAGCCACAACCGCCGTCTGAAGGCGATGCGGCTGGCGATATCCCTGCTCGACTCGGGGACGTATGACGCCAGGCGCGCCACCAACCGGAAGATCCGGACGATGGCCGTCAGGACGGGGATCCACCGGCCGTCCAACGTCACCTGCAAGATGGTGCGCGCCTTCATCAAGGAGTCGTGACGGCTCATCACCGCATGCCCGGCTCCGGCCCCGGCTCCGGCCCCTGACCATGGGCCGGAGCCGGGCCTCCGGGCCCATCACGGGCGGCCGTCCGGGGAGAGCAGCAGCAGGGCCACGTCGTCGCCCGGTCCGCCCTTGGTGAAGGCCGACAGGTCCCGCCACACCGCCCCGACCAGCCCCACCGGGTCCCGCGCCAGGACGGGCACCCGGGTCGCCAGGGGGTAGAAATGCCCCGCCGCGTCCCGGGCCTCGGTCGCGCCGTCGGTGTGCAGCAGAAACTGGTCCCCGGGCAGCACCGGCAGCTCCACCGCCTTGGGCGGGGCCGGTCCGGCGAGCCCCAGGCCCAGCGGAGGGCCCGGTTCCACCGTCACCTCGTCCACCGCCGCCCCGCGCAGCCTCAGCGCCGGAGGATGCCCGCACGACACGAACCGTACGAGGTCCAGCCCCGGCGGGAACTCCACCAGCACTGCCGTCGCGAACAGCTCCGGATGGTCCGCATGGGCGTCCGCCGCGTCCGCCAGCAGCCGCCGGTCCAGCCGCGCCGCCACCGCCGCCAGCTCCGTGTCGTCGAGCACGGCCTCGCGGAAGGCCCCGAGCAGCGCCGCCACCGTGGCCACCGCCGCCAGGCCGTGCCCCTGCACGTCCGCGACCAGCGCCCGTACCCCGAACGGCCCGACCCGTACGTCGTACAGGTCGCCCCCCACCAGCGTGCCGCGCTGCGCCGCCTGGTAGAGGGCCGAGCAGCGCACCGCGCCCACCCGGTCCGGCACCGGGGGCAGCACCGCCAACTGGGCGGCCTCCGCGACGGTCCGTACGCTGACCAGCTGTTCGTCCCGGCGCTGGCGGACCCAGGCGATGACCACGCTCAGCAGCCCGACGACGGCCACCGTCGCCAGGTCCGTGCCCCGGGCTTGGGCGACGCCGATGTCGTGCACCCCCAGCAGCAGCAGGACGATGGCTGCGAAGGCCGCGGTCCCGGCCGCCCCGTACGCGAAGGCCGCCACCGGCGGCAGACCCGCCAGGAAGAACCCCAGCTCCACGTCGGTGGTGAGCGCCTGCGCCAGGACGAGCGCCACCAGGGCCGCCGCGGGCGCGATCCGGGCCCAGCGCGGCGGTGGCTCGCCGCGCAGCCTGCCCGGCTCATCGCGTCCGCGTCTCACCCCTCCACCCTGGTACGGGGGCCGGGCCCGCGCACCCCGGACCGGTCCGCCGGGTGGCTCCGCGCGCCCCGGGCCGCGACAGTGGTGGCGTGAGGGGAAACGAAGGCCCGGGACGGAAGCCGGGCCGTGCCCACGTCGAGGCGCACGGCAGCGGTGACGGCGCGGTGAGCGCGGGCATGAGCACGCGGCTCAACTGGCTGCGCGCGGGGGTGCTCGGCGCCAACGACGGGATCATCTCCACCGCGGGTCTGGTGGTGGGTGTGGCCGGGTCCACCACCTCGCGCGCGACGATTCTGGCGGCGGGCGTCGCCGGGCTGCTGGCGGGCTCGCTGTCCATGGCGGCGGGGGAGTACGTCTCCGTCAGCTCCCAGCGGGACTCCGAACGGGCCGCCCTCGACATGGAACGCCGTGAGCTGGCCGAGGAGCCGGAAGCGGAGCTCGACGAGCTCACCGACCTGCTGGCGCAGCGGGGCCTGAGCCGGGACGTCGCCCGGGAGGCCGCCGAGCAGCTCACGCAGCGGGACGCGCTGCGGGCCCATGCCCGGCTGGAGCTGGGGATCAACCCGGAGGAGCTGGCCAACCCGTGGCACGCGGCCTTCGCGAGCCTCGTCGCCTTCACGGTGGGGGCGCTGCTGCCGCTGCTGGCGATCATCCTGCCGGGGCCGTCGGCGCGGGTGCCGGTGACGGTGGTGGCGGTGCTGGCGGCGCTCACGCTGTGCGGGGTGCTCAGCGCACGGCTGGGCGGGGCCCCTGTGCCGCGGGCGGTCGCCCGCAACGTCATGGGCGGCGCCCTCGCGATGGCCGTCACCTACACGGTCGGTACCTGGCTCGGCACCGCGACCACCTGACCCGGCGCTCCGCCCCGGCCCACACGGCGCCCCACACCCCGCGCCTCAAACGCCGGCGGGGGCTTGATTCTGCCCCCGCCGGTCCTCAGGTGCGGCCGTGAGCACCAGCCCCGCCGGCATTCGAGGCGCGGGCGCGCGGCGCCGTGTCGGGACGCCCGCCAGGGCCGGGGCGGCGCGCGCCGGGGCCGACGGCCGGGCCCGGGCCCGTATCCGACCGCGGCGCGGCGCCACCCCCAATCCGCCGACGCCGGCGCAGCGGCCCGGCAGGATGGGGGCATGCGCATCGCAGTCACCGGGTCGACCGGGCTCATCGGCAGTGCACTCGTGCGGTCCCTGCGGGCCGGCGGACACGAGGTGGTGCGGTTCGTGCGGCGGGAGCCGGCCGGCGCCGACGAGGCGCGGTGGGATCCGGAGCGCGGGCACGTCGACCGGGCCGCCCTGGCCGGCTGCGGCGCCGTCGTGCACCTGGCCGGGGCGGGGATCGGCGACCACCGGTGGACCGCCGCGTACAAGCGGAAGATCCGCGACAGCCGGGTGCTGGGCACGACTGCGCTCGCGCACGCGCTCGCCGGCCTCGACGAACCGCCCGGCGTCCTGGTCAGCGGCTCCGCCGTCGGCTACTACGGGGACACCGGCGACCGCGTCGTGGACGAGGACGCCCCCGCCGGACACGGATTCCTGCCTTCCGTCTGCCTGGAGTGGGAGGCCGCCGCCGCCCCGGCCCAGGAGGCCGGGATCCGCACCGCGTTCGCCCGTACCGGACTGGTCGTCGCCAAGGAGGGCGGGGCCTGGGGGCGGATGTTCCCCCTCTTCCGAGCCGGCGTCGGCGGCCGGCTCGGCGACGGCCGCCAGTACTGGCCGTTCATCTCCCTCCACGACGAGGTCGCGGCCCTGCGCCACATCATCGACACCCCGGACCTCCGCGGCCCCGTCAACCTCACCGCCCCCGAACCGCCGACCAACCGCGAGGTCACCGCTGCCATGGCCCGGGTGCTGCGCCGGCCGGCGGTGCTGCCCGTACCGGCCGTGGCGCTGCGCCTCGTGCTCGGGGAGTTCTCCGAGGACGTGCTGGGCGGTCAGCGGGCCCGTCCCACCCGGCTGCTGGAGTCCGGTTTCGTCTTCCGCGACCCCGATATCGAGCAGGCCATCCGCGCCGCACTCCGATAGTCGGTGTGCGACCGTGTGCGACCGTTCGTGACCCGGATGCGACCGTTGTGCGACCGGAGTTGTTCGTAATACCCGGCCGAACTCGGGTTCCCCCGCGACCGGTTGGGGGAAGGAGGATCCCCACACAGCCGCGCCGACCTCGGGGAGGGGCACGTGCTCAGCAGCGCACCCAATGCCGCACACCATGCGGACGTCGTCATCGTAGGAGCCGGAGTCTCAGGACTCGCGGCCGCGCACCACCTGATCGCAGCGGGGGTCACGGTCACCGTCCTGGAGGCCGCGGACGGCCCCGGCGGGCGGATGGCCACCGAAACGGCCGACGGGTTCCGCCTCGACCGGACAGCCCAGTGGCTCAACACCGCGTACAGCGAACTCGAACGCACCCACGCACTGCGCGCCCTGGTCCTGCGCCCCTTCACGCCAGGGGTCCTCGTCCACACCGACGGCAGGCAGCTGCGGGCCGGGTCCCTCACCCCCGCCCGCGCCCTGGCCAGCGGATCCCTCGACCAGGCCCGGCTCAGCGCCGCCCTCGGCAGGCTCGCCGTGCTGCCCGTGGACAAGCTGCTCGCCCGGCCCGAACGCTCCGCCGCCGCCGCCCTGCGCACCCGCGGCCTGCCGCAGCGCACCCTGGGCGGCGTGCTCAGGCCCCTGCTCGCCGCCCTGCTCCGGGACCCGGACCTCACCACCTCCAGCCGGGTCGCCGACCTGGCCCTGCGCACCTTCGCCCGCGGCCGCCTCGCCGTGCCCGAGGGCGGCGCCGCGGCCCTGCCCGACCTGCTCGCCTCCGGACTGCCGCCCGGCACCGTACGGACCGGCATCAGAGTCCGGTCGGTCGCCACCAACCTGGTCACCACCGAGGAGCACGGCGACTTCCGCTGCCGCTCCGTCCTGCTCGCCACCGGCGCCCGCGCCGCCGCCGAGCTCCTGCCCGGCCTGCGCGTGCCCGCGTTCCACGAGGTCACCGTCCTGCACCACGCCACCGCCGCCCCCCTGCCCCGGGACGGTTCGCTGATCCTGGACGGGGACCCCCACTGGCCCGTCTCCCACACCGCCGTCATGAGCGCGGTCGACCCGACGCGCGCCCCGGCCGGCCGGAGCCTGGTCACCACGACCGTGCTCGGCCCGCCGCCCCCCGCGCGCACCGTCGCCTCGCGCCTCGCCCGCCTCTACGACACCCCCACCCGCGAATGGGAGCTGCTGGCCGTCCACCACACCCCGGAGGCCGTCCCCGCCATGCCTCCGCCGCACGACCGGCGCCGCTCCGTCCGGGTCCTGGCCGGGCTCTACGTGTGCGGTGACCACCGCGACGCCAACACCGTCCAGGGGGCCCTGCACTCAGCCCGCCGCGCCTCCTGCGCGATCCTGCGCGACTTCGGCATCCCGCTGCCGGTCTCCCCGGAGCCCGCACTCCCGGTGGCGGCCTGAGAACCACAGAAGCCACAGGGGCCCGGTCCACCGCCTCGGGACCGGGCCCCTGCCACGTCCGGATCAGGACAGCGCCGCCACCCGGTCCCGGTACGTCCGCACGGCCGCCGCGTCCCGGTACGGCTCCAGCCGCCGCTCGAAGTCCCGCACGTACTCCACCGCCCGCACCGACCGCATCTCCATCGCCTGCTGCGCCGCCTCCGCACCCAGCGCGCACGCCTGGTCCAGCTCACCCAGCCCCAGCCGGGCCGTGGCCAGCACCACCCGGCAGAACAGCCGCGACCGCGCGAACCCCGGCGCCCTCAGCTGCAGGGACCGCTCCGCGTGCTGCGCCGAGGCCCGGTACTGCTGGAGGTCCCGGTGGCAGTGCCCGAACTCGTCCGCCAGCTGAGCCTCGTCGTACAGCCGCGCCCAGTGCGGTACGTCGTCCCCCGGCCGGGCGGCGCCCAGCGCGCGCTCGGCCCGCACCAGGCAGGCCGTCGCCGCCCGGACCTCGCCGAGGACCGCGTGCCCCCGCGCCTCCGCCGCGTGCAGCATCGCCTGCACCACCGGCGGCGGGCCGGATCCGACGCCCTGCTGGGCCACCCGGGCCAGCTGCACCGCCTCCCGGCCGTGCCCGAGGTAGACCGCCTGCCGGCTCATGGTGATCAGCACGTACGAGCCGTAGGGGCGGTCCCCGGCCGCCTGCGCCAGCCGCAGGGCCTGTACGAAGTACCGCTGGGCGAGACCGTGCGCGGCGATGTCGTAGGAGGTCCAGCCCGCGAGCCGGGTCAGGTCCGCGGCGGCGGCGAACAGCCGCCGCCCCGTGGTCTCGCCGTAGGTGCCCCGGAGCATGGGCTCGGCCTCGTGCTCCAGGTACCGCACGAGCGCCTGGCGGGCGTGCCCGCCGCCGTAGGCCTGGTCCAGGGTCCGGAAGAGCTCGCCCACCGACCGCAGCGCGGCGATGTCGCCGGCCGTCACGCGCTGACCGGGGCCGCGGTCGATCTGCCGCTGCCGCGGCACCGTGGCCCGGCCCTGGAGCGGGATGCGGGCGGGCGCCGGTTCCGCGCCCCGGGCCACACGCTCGTCGGGCCGCCCGATCAGCCAGTCCCGGCTGGGCACGACCAGGCCGGCCGGAGTGAAGGCGATCTTCCGGAGTTCGGCGTGGGAGCCGGAGTCCTTGCGCCACAGGCCGCTCGCGATGTCCACGGCCTCCTCGGGGGTGGCCGCGAACTCCAGCCCCGCGTAGACCGGGGCGCAGGCGTCGAGACCCAGGTCCTGCGCGGAGAGCCGGCGGCCCAGGCGCCGGGTGAAGACCTCGGCGATCAGCGCCGGCGTGGTTCCGCGGGGTTGCTGGCCGCGCAGCCAGCGGGTCACGGACGTCTTGTCGTACCGCAGGTCGAGACCGTGTTCCAGACCGAGCTGGTCGACGCGGCGGGCTAGCCCGGCGTTGGAGAACCCGGCTTCGGCGATCAGCGCCGCGAGCTGCCGGTTGGGGACACGCTGGGCAGGTCGTTCCGTCATCGGCTCCACGGTTTCCTGACGCGACGGACCGGAGTCCCGGCCCTTGAACGGCGTGAATGTAGCGGCGAACGTCGCCCAGGCCGCCCTCTCTGCCCCACATTCATCCGATCGTGTGCAGAATCGGTAGGGCTCTTTACGGACTCGCCCCCTCCACCCGCGTACGCTGCGGGCCATGACCCGCCGGCCCCACCGGCCGCGCCTCCCCGAGGAGCGGCCCGACTCCACCGCTCCGCTGCCTCCGCCCGAGCTCACCGAGGCCGAGTGCCGGCGCTGCGGTACCTATATCGCGGGGCTCGACGGGCGCTACGCGTGCGGCGTGTGCGGCTGGGTGAACGACCACTCGGAGGGCCACCGGCGGCTGCCGCGCGCGGACGAGGACCCGGACCGCCCGCCGAAGGGCCGCCGACGGCCCAAGCAGCTGCCGTGGCGCATGCCGGAGCCCGGGCCGGAGCCGCGCCCGGAAGCCGGGTCGGCCGGGTCGGAGTCGCGCCCGGAGCCGCGCCCGGAGCCCCGGACGAGGCCGGCCGCGGGGCCCTGAAGGGGCCCGCACGGTCAGTCGTACCCTTGCTCAGGGAAGTACGTGCACACAGCAGGTTCAATGAGGAGGCGCTGCGGTGGCTGAGCTTGGGTTTGTCCGTCTGGGCTTCGGAGCGGAATCCGTGGAGTACACCCGGGCCTGGGAAGAGCAGCGCAGGGTGCACGCGGCCCGCTTCGCGGACGAGATCGAGGACACCTGCCTGCTGGTGGAGCACCTGCCGGTCTACACGGCCGGGCGGCGCACCGACCCCAGCGAGCGCCCGCTCGACGGCACCCCCGTCGTGGACGTCGACCGCGGCGGCAAGATCACCTGGCACGGCCCCGGCCAGCTGGTCGGCTACCCGATCATGAAGCTGCCCCGCCCGGTGGACGTCGTGGCCCACGTCCGCCGCCTGGAGGAGGCGCTGATCCGCACCGCCGCCGAGTTCGGCCTGGAGACCACCCGGGTCGAGGGCCGGTCCGGCGTCTGGGTCCTGGGCGACCCCGTCGAGGAGCGTCCGAAGATCGGCGGGCTGTCGCTGGAGTTCGACCCCCGGCTGCACGACGAGGAGTTCGACGCGCGCCTGAACGGCCCCGAGTACGCCCCCTCCAACGCCGGCCAGCGCCGCGAGGACCGCAAGCTCGCCGCCATCGGGATCCGGGTCGCCAAGGGCGTCACGATGCACGGCTTCGCGCTCAACGTGAACCCGGACAGCACCTGGTTCGACCGGATCATCCCTTGCGGGATCCGGGACGCCGGTGTGACCTCGCTCTCGTACGAACTGGGCCGCGAGGTCACCATCGCCGAGGTGCTCCCGGTCGCCGAACGCCACCTGAAGGACGTACTGGAGCACGCCGAGTTGCGGCCCCGTGAGATCGAGACCGCCTAGCCGTCGGGGAAGCCCCGGGAGCCCCCGGGAATGAGTCCGGCCGCTCGCAGGTTGGGCGACGTAAGAGCGTACGAAATTACGGGCGTACCCTGGTGGGCGCCCGAACAATCGAAGTCACAGGGAGCCGGTCGTGTCCGCAGTCGCACCCGACGGACGCAAGATGCTGCGCCTGGAGGTCCGGAATGCCCAGACCCCCATCGAGCGCAAGCCCGAGTGGATCAAGACGCGGGCGAAGATGGGTCCCGAGTACACCAAGATGCAGGCCCTGGTGAAGGGCGAAGGACTGCACACGGTGTGCCAGGAGGCCGGCTGTCCCAACATCTACGAATGCTGGGAGGACCGCGAGGCCACCTTCCTCATCGGCGGTGACCAGTGCACCCGGCGCTGTGACTTCTGCCAGATCGACACGGGCAAGCCCGAGGCGCTGGACCGCGACGAACCGCGCCGCGTCGGCGAGTCCGTCGTCACGATGGACCTGAACTACGCCACCATCACCGGCGTCGCCCGCGACGACCTCGCCGACGGCGGTGCCTGGCTGTACGCCGAGACCGTGCGCCAGATCCACCAGCAGACGGCGGGCCGCGAGGCCGGCCACACCAAGGTCGAGCTGCTGGCCCCCGACTTCAACGCGGTGCCGGAGCTGCTGGAGGAGGTCTTCGCCTCCCGCCCCGAGGTCTTCGCGCACAACGTCGAGACGGTGCCGCGGATCTTCAAGCGGATCCGCCCCGGCTTCCGCTACGAGCGCTCGCTTGAGGTGATCACCAAGGCCCGCGCCTACGGCCTGGTCACCAAGTCGAACCTGATCCTCGGCATGGGCGAGGAGCGCGAAGAGGTCTCGCAGGCTCTCAAGGACCTGCACGAGGCCGGCTGCGAGCTCATCACCATCACCCAGTACCTGCGGCCCTCGCCGCGGCACCACCCCGTCGAGCGCTGGGTGAAGCCGGCCGAGTTCGTGGAGCTGGCCAAGGAGGCCGAGGAGATCGGCTACTCCGGCGTGATGTCCGGCCCGCTCGTCCGCTCGTCCTACCGGGCGGGACGCCTGTACCAGCAGGCGATGGAGAAGCGCAGCGGAGCCGTGGCGTAGCCCGACCGGGGGAACAGCGGCGCAGCCGGGTCCGAGCGGCCGTCCGACGCCGGACGCCACCGTGCGTGTGAAGTCGCGCACAAAGTGCTACCAACGGGTAATCCCGCACCGACGCGGCCCCTAGGCTCTTTCCCGAGGGAAAGAACCCGGCGGGCCGCGTCGGCGTCTGCAACGTGTCCATCACATTTGACCGGCCGGTCATGCCCTGGTAACACCAGTCAGTGACGCTTGGTCCACGCACCGTACACACCGCCCACCTCCCCCCAGACGTGAGCATCGCGAAAGGGATCGACATCATGCAGGCCGCGCCAGTACGCGCAATCGCCATCCCGACGCTCTCCGACGCCTTCCGCGGCATCGAGTCCCTCCTCATGAGCGGGGCCCGCCGCAACGCCTGGACGGCCGTCCTGGAGGACCGCAAGAGGGCCAGGGACCGGGTCGAAACCGAACACGTACTTGAGGCCGCGGCTACCCGAACCCCGCAGGCCACGTAAACTTCGCTTTATGGCGAGGAAGTCAAACGCAGAGACTGCTGCGAACCCCGGGCGACTGAAGCAGATCGCCCTGACGTACAAGATGACGCGCAAGGCCGACCCGAAGGTCGGTCTGATCGTCGCGGGCGTGGGAATCGTCACCTTCGGTGTCTTTCTTGCGATCGGCTTCCTGATCGACCACCCGGTCTACCTGGGCATCCTGGGCTTCCTGGTGGCTTTCCTCGCGATGGCGATCGTCTTCGGGCGACGGGCCGAGCGGGCTGCCTTCGGGCAGATGGAGGGACAGCCGGGAGCGGCCGCGGCCGTACTGGACAACGTGGGACGGGGCTGGAGTACCACCCCCGCCATCGCGATGACCCGGCAGCAGGACATCGTCCACCGCGCCGTGGGCAAGGCCGGCGTCGTGCTGATCGCCGAGGGCAACCCGAACCGCGTGAAGCCGCTGCTCGCGAACGAGAAGAAGAAGATGGCCCGGATCATGCCGGACGTGCCGGTCCACGACTTCATCGTGGGCACGGGCGAGGGCGAGGTGCCGCTCAAGAAGGTGCGCACCACCCTGCTCAAGCTGCCGCGCGTCCTGTCGGGCCCCCAGATCACCCAGGTCAACGACAAGCTGCGGGCCATGGGCGACCTCATGAGCAACATGCCGCTGCCGAAGGGCCCCATGCCCAAGGGCATGAGGATGCCGCGCGGCGGAAAGATGCGCTGAAGCGCCGACGCGCACGGCTGATTTTCCGTATACGACACAGGGGTGCCCCCGAGCCGGCCGCCGTCCTCGGCGATCACCCGCAGGCCCAGGGCCCGCTTGCCGGGTGTGGACCCCACGGTGGCGACGGTGAGGATCGTCAGGGC